>JAJYXH010000001.1 GCA_021791075.1 Microcaldota archaeon | reverse complement strand
GGGTTGCCCGTTCTATTTGAATATTTGTTCTTTGTCTCATACACAATATATACACAACGAATATTAATAAATGTTCGCATTCATCCCACCTTTAAAAGAGGTGGGCTTTCTGCTATGCATTCTGTAAAGACCGGTAAGACCGGCCTCGCAATAATTCTTCAGGCGCCATCCGGCGTCGGCCGTGTACTCGTGCGGCGATAAGTCAAACACTCTTTCTGAGCGCATAGCCGTTGACTCCTTAAATTGGGCATTGCTCTCCTCCCACCCCCTTACGGAGGCCGCGTGCAGCTCCCTCCCGAGGCCGAACCTCACTGTTATTATCTCTGCGAGGAGCGGTGCGCCCTTTTCCATCGCCTGGTAGTATGCGGCCTTTGCAGCCTCGATGGCCTTCTCGCGACCCAGTACGACAAAGTCTGCAGCCATCTCGGCGGCGGCCTCGTGCCTGCCGATCTCCCTCGCCTTTCCGTAAGCGGCTTCAACCACCGCAAGGAAGTGCGCATCGCCTTCTCCGCTACTCTGCTCTGACTTAAGCATCTCCCTTATGCACTTGCGCGATACTCTGTTGTTGCGGTCGTAGCTCAGGTAATGTGCACCTCCCTCTATCGCCGCCTCGACTGATCGTATCGCCCCCTCGGTTGCATTACCTCTGGCATCGTCACTTGCGGTCCCCCCTTCCGGCCTTATGGGAGGCAGTCCGGCTTTTCCGCTCCCGCTGGTTCCGTTATGACAGACCCGCAGGGCAGGGGCGACAGGAGAAGATGTGCGGCCGTTTGCGGAACTGTCTGGCGTGCGCCCGGTACCGACTGTAATGGCCACTCTTTACACCATGAACCATTGTGAACCCACTTTTATAACATTTTGGTACGCTTCCCGCACCCGTTGAAAGATTTATTAACTTATAGGGGCAATATAATTGTCATCTATCTAATGCTCTTAGATAGAGCAACTTTTTGTTGCACCAATGAGATGAGGTGTCTAAATGGCAAAATCCTATGTGAAATTCGAGGTACAGAAAGAGGTAGTTGGAAAGATAGCGGAGACTCTGCGGCTTGCGAAGCAGAGCGGGACCATAAGGAAGGGTGCGAACGAGGTCACCAAGAGCGTCGAGCGCGGGCTCGCGAATTTTGTCGTGATCGCGGAGGACGTCGACCCTGAGGAAGTGGTCATGCATATCCCGACGCTATGCGAGCAGAAGAAGATCCCGTTCGGATACCTGCCGACAAAGCTGGAGCTCGGCAAGGCCATAGGGATGAACGTTCCATGCGCCGCAGCGGCGATAGAGAAGCCTGGCGAGTCGGAGCAGGCGATGAAGGAGGTGGTCTCGAAGCTCACGGGGAAGTCGGCGGGAACTGAGAGGTCAGCCGAGGCACCCAAGACAGAGAAGAAGGAGGCGCCCAAGGCCGCGCCGAAGCCGAAGAAGGAGGCCGCGCCAGCTGCACCGGCCGCGCCGAAGCAATAAGCAGACCAGTGATACTGAATGCCTGAAGAGAAGAAGCAACTTGAGGGATGGCTTGCGGAAGTAGTCGAGGTAGCCCCAAAGAGGACCGGGATATTCGGCGAGATCAAGCAGGTACTAACCAAGATACTCGAGGGTCCGGACAAGGGACGGGTCATAAGGAGGAATATAACCGGGAAGGTAAGGATCGGCGACAAGATAAGGCTCGGCGACACCAACAGGGAGGACAAACCGATAAGGGCGAGATAGAGTTGATTTCATGAAGTGTTCTTACTGCTCCTCGGAGATTGAGAAGGGAACCGGCATCGAGTACGTCAAGAGGAACGGCGCCATAAGGTACTACTGCTCGGACAGGTGCTACAAGTTCAACGAGGTCTACAAGAAGAAGCCTAACACGAAGGAGATGGCCTCGGACGCAGAGAAGGCCAAGAAGTAGCTGCTCTCTTTCTGGTATGATTTATATTTGTTGTTGTTGATACCTAGCGTATGCCAGCGGAGACTCCTTCGAAGATGACCCATGCCGAGAGGCACAGGGAACACGCTCCAGCCAAGAGAAGGGTAGATATCAAGGTGCTTGCCGGGCTTGTCGTGCTTGCGGTGGTGATCATCCTTGCATTCCAGACCCTCGTTCCTCCGCCATCGATATTGGTACAGTCCTATTCGGCACAGTATGGCCATCCTGATAGCATAACAGCAACGGCTGGAAGATCCGGGGACGCTGTGCTCGTCTTTGTCGTCTCTTCTACAGGCGAGAAGCGGATCCAGCCTGGAACTTTCAATGCAAGCACGCTTGGGGTTGGAACATACTCCGTCTATGCCTATGACGTCAATGACGGAAGATACTCGAACCCAGAGAGCCTGGTAATAAGTCCGGCTGTTCCGGTGATCTCGCTCTCTGTGCCCTCGAGTTACGACTTCAGCGGGAAGGGAGGGGCGATAAGCTTCTCTGTGCACTCGATAAAGAACCAGCTGCGCGCCATCCTTTACGTGAACTCCACGCCCGTAGCGATTACGTACACCAGATCCAACTATACCACTTCCCAGAATCCGGGAAGATACGAGGTCAAGCTTACGGCACAGGCGACGCAGAACTACACTGGTGCAACCGAGACGGCGAACTTCAGCATACTCCCTAATCTGATCTTCAACGTGAGCCAGAACCTGACCTCGAACATAAACACCGAAGGCAATATAACTATAGCGAAGGGAGTCGTGATCAACACGAACGGCCACTACATAATCTCAGGAGGCACATTCACGAACTACGGTACACTCGAGGCTGGATTCTCGAATAGCGGCGGGAGGGGGCAGAAGAGCGTGAATCCGTATCTTAAGACAAACGCGAGCACCTCAGTGGCAAATGGAACATCTTACCCATACTCTTATGGAGGCGCGGGAGGATACGGTGGCGGTTGCGTCTCGAACGGTGGCAGCACACTTGGGAAGGGAGGGTACTACAAGTACAATGGCAGCAGGTGCTTCACCTACCCTGCAGTGGCATCACCAACCGCAAAGGTCAACGACAGCGTAATAGCGCTCTGGCTCAAGGACGGGTTCCAGAACTAC
>JAJYXH010000069.1 GCA_021791075.1 Microcaldota archaeon | reverse complement strand
AAAGGTGATACAGTCTCAAACTCCGAATGAGGTCACTGTTACTCCGGTGTCTTCTCTAAGCTATGAGCTCACATTCAACGTTCCAGACACATACGGTATCTACGCGATACAGGAGAATGGTTATGATGCCGGCTATTCAAATCTTGCGCAGGTAACAGTCACACCTAATGCGCCCACGCTCACGTCACAGACCTCCATTAGCATAACCCCGGGAGATTCGGTATCGTTCAGCTACGGCGGCGGTGTTGCGGGATGCACGTACTCGTTTGCGGTGACCGATCCAAACGGCAGGAACGCGCTTACCACACTTGTGACCGACCCGGACAACAACACCCAGCAGGACGAGGTTACGATAGGCAACAGCGATACCCCGAATACACTGGCGCTGTTTACATCCGACTTCGCCCCATTGGGTAGTTATGCCGTAACAGTCACGTCAAGCTGCGATGGGGTCTCGGCATCTGCATCATCGACATTCACGTTGATCCAGCTGGTCTCCGGCGGAGAAGCCCCAAACGTATGCAGCGCTGCGCCAGTGAACACGACCGGGTTCGGCCTGGGATCTGAAATAGGGGTCATAAACGTCGACACGACCAACAAGGTGATCGAGGTGATTGCCTCAGGAAATTCCAATGAGAACCTGACAGTGAAGCTCACTGCAGGTGCAAACGTGCTCTACTGCGACATGACGCTCGACGGTTCAGGCAACGGCCAGCTCAACATCGTCTCTAACGACGTCAGCTTCCAGAAGCTGAACGGCCAGAACGTCGACCTGACCCTGATAAACAAGACTGCAAAAACTGTGGTAGATGAGGGCAACTTCAACATTCAGAGCATGTGAAGAGTTTGGTTGACAAGCCTGATAAAGCCGGCCCGGGCTTTGGCCTGAGGTGGCTATAGCCACCTCTCTATTCCCTTCTGGCCCCTGCCGCTTTCAACTGCAGCTAGTTTATCTGCGTACTTCTCTATCCTCTCCCTGGAGAATCCGTGCTCGTTGCACATGAACTCTATGATTCCTCCCTTGTCAGACCTCTTCTCCTTGATCAGCTTATTGAACTCTGAAATTCCTATGCCATCGGCCTCGGGGTCTTCGAACAGTCTCTCCACCTCCAAAGGATCGGTATCGAACTCCGCATTGTACTTATCCTTTACGTAACCAACGACCTCGCCGAGTGTCTTCGACGCCCTGGCGATCTTCAGCGCCGTCTTAGGTCCCACTCCCTCTATCCCCGAGTCAAAGTCTGTGCCCATCAGCATTCCGAGCCAGATAAGCTGCCTCCGGTCGACTCCAAGGCTCTCAAGCAGGTCCTTGAGCAGGATTCTCTCCAGCTTCACGTCGATTGTGACGTTCCTCCTCGGTATCCTTCTCTTCCCCGTCAGCGTGAAGTTCCTTATTACTACGTCGGCACCAAAGAGGAATGAGTCATAGTCCTGGCTGGCGCTCGCATAGACGATCCCATCCCTGACCATCCGCGCAGCCTGCGCCTCCCCCTCGCTCGGAGCCTGTATATAAGCAACTCCCATCAGATCGAGCAGCTGCTTTGCACTCGCCACGATCTCCTTGTTTATCTTGGTGCTCGCCACCGCATGGGCCCTCGCCTCCTCGAGCATGCCCTTAGACTTCGCATCCTCCCACTCCTTCGTCGCCGCCACTCTCCTGCTTGCCCTGGCCTCAAGCGTCTTCTGTTTCAGGATCGGAGGTATGCCGTCGAATACGAAGACCGGGGTTATCCTGTACTCTATCAGGTTTGTTGTCCTGTAGAAGAGCCCGGAGAGGTGGCTCGTCACCCTGCCCTCCGTGTCCATCAGTGGCGTTCCGTCCGGCTGTCTTATTATCGAGAGGAACTGGTAGATCGTATTGTAAGCGTCTACTGCGATGGTCTTTCCTGCCAGGTCCTCGAATGAGATCTCCCTCTTGACCTCCGATACGAACTTGCCAAGATCAACGGCCAAACGCACACCTCACTTCTTATCCTTCTTCATGATCGCGGCGTCGCCAAGGGTAATGGGAGCATTCCCTGTACCCCGCGCTCCCCCGCTTCCTGAAACTCCGACTTCGGTAAGCCTTATGCCAAGCTCCTTCTCGAGCTTCTTCATTAGCGTCTCAGGCGGCAGCATCTCCTGCCTCTCCACCCTCGCGAGCGTGCTCTCCTTCTCGTTTATCTTCTCCGCAAGAACCTTCGCAGAGAGACCCATCACTTCCCGCGCGCTCTTTATTCTCCTGCCATAATCCGGAACTATATCGAGCTCCTCTGCCTTGCCGGTTCCCTGCAGCTTGGATCTGCTCTCCTCCCTTTTCTGTATTATGCGCACCGGCTTCTTGTCCTTCGCGCAGTTTGAGCAGAGGTTCATCGTCGCCCCTTCTATCTCCACAACATACACGGTTTTTGTGGGTCTTCCGCAGATATCGCAATCATTCATGGTTCCACCTCAACCTAAAATTACCGCATCATTTATTATTGTAATGCATAGTAATAAAGCTGATTGTAGTATCATGGCCAGATCTACTCCTAAAAATGTCAAAGCGGTCAATCCGATTCCGAAGGCAGCAAGAGCTCCGCTGGCCATTGTAATTGCTACGCTCTGCCTGCTCTCATTGGTCTCCCTTATATCATACGCGCCGCAGCTCGGCATTCTGCCGAAACTCGCCCTCGGAGTTGCCTCTCTTCTTGTAACCGGACTGTTGATAGCAAGGGTGTTGGGTGTTCTGGGCACCGGTGGATTGTACATACTCAAGACCAGCAGGGGCCTTGGACTCATCGACCGCATCTCCAAGAGGTATGCCACGTTCTGGAAGGCCATGGTCGACTGGGGGTTTGTGCTCAGTTTCGGTGTTCTCACGTACTTCTTCTTCAGGAAGCACGTAAGCAAGAAGATGATCGTTCTCGGAGTCGCATCGATACTCTTAATGCAGCTCTTCGTTCTCCCGTATCTTACCCTGGCAATAAGTCTGATAAGCACTCCGCAGTTCACGATCCAGCCGAGCAGCTCGTATGTGCCATCATCGATAGTTGCAGAGGTTCTTCAATACGGATTCGTAGCGATATCTCTGATAGGCGGATTCTCACTATACATAATCTCCGAGCTGGTCTACGTCGCTGCAATAATCGTGCACGGCATCGCCGCGTTCATAATTGCGGCATTATCCCCACATGTATCCATCCCTCAAGCGGCGAACAACCTTCCTCCTCCTGCCGGCATCCCTGTTGCGGTTGTCCCGTTCCTTGAGCCAAGCATAGCGATACCGCTGTTGCTATCCCTCGCGCTCCTCATAACGCTGCACGAGATCTCGCACGGGGTCATCGCCAGGCAGTACGGTATAAGGCTGAGGTCGATCGGAACATTCATCTTCGGCATAATCCCCGGCGGCGCGTTCGTTGAGCCCGATGAGAATAGCATAAACAAGCTTCCGCGCGAACAGCAGGACAAGATATCGATCGCAGGGGTCTCATTCAACTACCTCCTCACAATAGTCTTCTTTGCCCTGATGCTGCTAATGTACTACTTCGCGCTCCCAAACCTTACCTCAACAAGGGTCTACATCGAGTCGACCATTCCCGGCTCTCCGGCATATAATGCCATACCTGTGGGGTCGATCATTCTAAGCTGGAATAACCACACTATACACAATCTCTCCGACCTTGTGACTGCAGGAGCACTCGACAAGCCGTACGCGCCGGTCGACATAGCAACGCCTAACAAGACATACTCGATAACGGCGGATTCGGCAGGAAAGATAGGCGTCTATCTCGGCGACGAGACCGTACCCCTGACCAACAGCGTTATCGCGGCCGCTGCCGACTTCCTCTACATCTTCTTCGGACTCTCCTTCCTGCTGAACTTCTACGTTGCCATATTCAACATACTTCCTCTGCCGCTCTTTGACGGATGGAGGATATACAAGCTCAGGATATCCGAGAAGAAGCTGAGGCTGATAACGTTCATAGCGCTGATGGTCTTCGTCCTGCTCTTCGTTCCGTGGATCTGGAGCCTCTAGGTGCCGACTCTCTATTGCCGGGCAACTCATATCCCGAGCGCGGCGTACATTACCGGGAGTATTATGGTTGCGTCTCCGTCAATCGTGACGTACTTCGCCTTCTCCTTGACCTTGCCCCACGATACGGCTTCGGTCAGCCTCGCGCCTGAGAGGCTTCCATCGTACTGCGATGCGGTAGTTATGTAGACCGCGTAGTCCAGTCCCCCCTTGAACTGGTTCCACCATATGACATGGTGCTTGCTTATCCCCCCTCCGACCATGAGCGCACCGGTGGTCTTGTTGTCGAATGCAATATCACTAAGGGCCTTCTCGTCCTTTATCAGGTCGAGCTTGAACTTCCTGCGCTGCGAGAAGAGCACGAGTTGCGTTCCGAATGCCCCGTCGACTATGCCCGGAACGAAGACCGGGACATTGTGGAGGTATGCCTGCCTCAGGATCGAGTGCTCATCCTTTATCCTCTTGCCGAACTCCCTCAGCAGCTCTGACGGGCTGTACTCGCCCCTGTACTCCTTCGAGTTGTAAATGTCATCCATTATCTGGCTGAATGATTCCTCGAGCTCAAGTCCATACTCGTCCCTCTCTATGAAGATGTTTCCGAGCCTGTATATGTTAAGCTTGAGGAGCTTGTTGTCATCAGCCTCAAAGCTGCCCTTGCTGTACTTGCCGCCGTGAGCCTTAGCGATGTCGTGGTCGAGGGTGCCGCATGTAGTGACTATCGCGTCGAAGTTCTTCACCGAGTCGGCTATCATCCCCCGCATTCCCGTGGCTATTATGTCAGCGGGGAAGGAGAGGAAGTTGAACGACTTCTTGTCGGCAAGCATGTCCCCGACTATGTCTATTCCTGTTACCATGTTCTGTGCCGAGAAACCCCCCATTCCGCGCATCTGCCCGACCAGCTCCCCGACAGTCATGTTCTCCTTTATCCTGATATCCCTGACGTGATCCTTTAGCATACTCCTCTTGTCTACGCCTGTCATGTGAAACACTCCAATAAGTTGCAGGTAATCTATTGCGGCTGAAGGTATAAGAAGTGTCCTGTTCTCATATCCGCCTCGCGCTCCGGTGCTAAAAGCTGAATGAAAATGCCCAAGACAAGGAATGCGTTCACGGAAAGTGGCCTCTTCTTTAGGAAAAATTTAAAAGGAGGGGCAAAAAGCATTGTAATCCAGTACAACACTTTTCCTTTTATGTATCTGCGTGTCAGGGAAGTTAGGCAATGCCGCTATTCATTGATCCTCACGATCTTTTAAAAGGTTTCCATACGATCATATTCTGCTTTTTTTATTTGGGTCGTTTGTCAGCGTTGTGGTGTGGTAAGATGACAGCTAGGAAATTCAGCTTGTACGATATAGAACAGTTTATCAGGGAGGCAGGCGCGGAGCGGATAACCGAGGACGCGGTGCTCGGCCTTGAGAAGGAGATCGAGGATCTTGCCGAGAAGATAGCAAACGGCGCGATAAGGTATGCGGGGCACGCTGGAAGGAGCAAGCTCATACGCATGGAGGACGTGCTTCTGACCGACAAGCATTCACACTACCCCGGGCCTGATGCTGCGGATCACAGGAGCCCGGCAAACTTTAGGAGAAACGCCAGGACCACAAATCCGGCCTCGAGTATTGAGAGGTAAAGCGTGACGTCAGTCTCAGTTGGCTTATTCTTTATGTTCATAACCAAGTGGGTTAGGCTGTAGATTCTCCTCCCGTAAGGGGCCTTGAAGCTTCCGTCCTTCTGCCTTATGCCAAGGTCGCTCACCCTGAAACCCTTCCTCAGGTGCAGCAGGAACTCGACTATCCACGGAATGAATATTATCACGCCGAATGCCTCTGCCTGGCCTGTCACCATTATCGCGACAAGCGAGGCGCCGACCGCGTAGGTGAAGCTGTCCCCCGGCAGTATCCGCGCCTTGTAGGTGTTGAACGGAAGGAAGGCCAGGATCGAAGAGAGGAGAAGCGCTGAGAGAAGCGCTCCGGTGTAGTTGCCATAGAAGATGCAGTAGAGAAGAAGCCCGAGGCTTGCAACCAGCGACGTGCAGGGCTGAAGCCCGTCAAACCCGCCGAGAAGGTTGAACGAATTCGAGACGAAAATTATCGCGAGCGGAAGCAGTATAAGCGGATATATTACTCCCAGGTAGACGACACCCAGGAACGGAATGTCGATGTTGCTCACGCCGGCGTTTATCGCCATCAGAGGGAGGGCTCCGATCAGGGTGAGCAACGGCTTCTGCCACTGTTTGAGCCCCTTCCGTATGTCCTTCCTTCCCGTGCTGGGGACCCTGCGCTCCTTGACATTGACATCGTCAAGGAAGCCGACGAATGCTATGAGTATTATGGAGAGCGACACCGCGAGGAGCGTCTCCACCGTGGCCCCCACCGGCGTGAAGATGAACGTCGCTCCGAAGGTGTATACCAGTACGCCAACTATAACTCCGAAGGCCACCGCAGCACCGCCGCTGCTCGGAAGCTTTATCGATGCTCCCTTGTTGTGGTCCTCGCCTATGACCCCAGCCCCGTAGAGGTACTCCATCAGGAACTTCGTGCCAATAACGGTTACCGCGAAAGAGATTACTGCAGGTATTATAAGCGTCAGGAATGTACTATACATGCTTTACACATTGGAAGCTCTATGCTTAAAAATGATGCAGGATACGGGCCGATATCTTGAACTTGCCACTCGACGTTTACATCGCTTTCGCAACGCTGACATTCCTCTTCTTGCTCTCACTTGACATCATGTCCTATGTGAGAAAGACTAACGAGCCAGACCCGGAGAGTGGCTTCGAGCCGAAGGCCCTTGTAATAATTCCCTGCAGGGGAAGAGACCTCACGCTGAGAAGGAATCTAGAGTCCATAAAGAGCCAGAAGTACGGAAACTACAAGGTAGTGGCCGTCGTGGACAGCGGGGGCGACGAGGCATTAAAAGAGATAAGGCATGCGGGCATAGAGCCGCTGATCTCGGACAGGCTGGTGGGAAGGGCAAGCGGTAAGATGAACGCGATACTCTTCGCGCTCAGGAAGTTCAAGGGCTATCGTGTCTACGTTATTGCTGACTCCGACATAGAGGTCGACGGTCTCTGGCTCAAGAGGCTTGTCGCTCCGCTCTCAGACAAGAGCATCGGGATATCAACAATGTTCCCGTACTTCGATCCAGTTGGGGGATTCTGGTCGCGGGTCAAGATGGTCTGGGGGTTCGTGGGCGAGAGCCTTCTCGAGTCTTCCTCTTCGAGATTCGGATGGGGAGGTTCGCTCGCATTCCGCAGGGACCTCGTGACAAAGAGATTAATTCAACTTGGAACGAGGACTGACTACTCCATATCGGATGACATCTGCATAACTAAGGCAGCAAAGGAGAGGGGTCTCGGTATAGCGTACACGAGGCTCTCCCAGCCAAGGGTCAACTCCGATGACGACTTCGCCAGGTTCTTCGAGTGGTCGAACAGGCAGACCGCACTCACCCTCCTGGGGTACAGGAAGAATCTCTACTACGGACTCGTCTACTACTCCTCCGAGATAGTCGTCTTACTCTCCGGGGTCTTCCTCTCGCTGCTGGTCTCTCCGATATTCCTCATCTTCTTTGCTCACCCGGTAAGGAGCATAGTGAGAACCTACCGGAGGGCAAGAAGAAGCGATCCAAGCATAGCCCTAATAACAGTGATAATGCCGTTCATCTATCTATCAAATCTGCTGATTGCAAACAGCATGTCCGAGATCCAATGGAGGGGCAGGTCATACAGACTGAAATAAGTAGAAGGCGCCTATCTGCAAGATCTGGCAACACTAATCCGAGACTGGGTCAAGCCCTCTGAGAAATTCGATTATCTCCTTTTCATGGTCCTGCGGCTGAACCTTCGGATAGACCTTGACTATCTTTCCATCCCTGTCTATCACAAACGTCTTTCTCAGCGTGCCCACCCCGAATATTCCCCTGTCTCCCCATGCACCATACCTCTTTATCGTCTCCGCTCCTGGATCGGAGAGGAGCAGTATCTTTAGCGAGTACTTGGAGCAGAACTTCTCATGGGACCCTGTATCATCCTTGCTTATCCCTACGACCTCCGCACCCATCCTCCTGATCTTATCAATGCTCCCGCTGAATCCCTTCGCCTCCATTGTGCATCCGGGCGTATCGTCCTTGGGATAGAAATAGAGAACAAGGTACCTTCCTTCAAACTCGCTGAGCGTATGGCTCCTGCCGTCAGATCCGTCGAGCTCGAAATTCGGAGCATTCTCGCCTGCCTCTACCAAAGCATCACGGTACTACTATGGCAAAAGGGTTATAAAAACAAGTAGCAAACTAATAGGTAATAGCAAGACATAGCATAGGTGAGTTCCTGTTTCCTGGCATATTCAATAGAGGCAAGTCCAAGAACGAGAGCCAGAAGTCAAAGGTAACCATAACGAGCATAAACATAAAGTTCATGGGGGAGACCCACAGCCTCATGGGAAGGGAGGTCGGTGACAGGGTCTTCGAGATCAGCCTGCCGTTCCAGAACAAGATAGGCAATGACCTGCTCCCGGACATGCTCAAGGGCCCGAAGCTCACGCTGGGCCGGATAGACGTCTCGCCCCCGTTCCAGCTTCTCGAGGTCTCGCCAAAGCCCCCTGTTGAGATAGAGTACATGGCCAAGACGATGTTCAAGCTTAGGATAAAGGCCCCGGACGTGACTTACGAGGGCCCTCTTGCGATAAGCTTCGGAAACGAGCCGAAGGAGACGGTCAACATAAACATAAGCAGGATAACGCTCTCGAGCGGCGAGACGAAGGTCGAGCTCGAGAACTCGTCCATGACTGTCAACATGCAGAAGGGCCAGATCTTCAAGAGGAGCGTGCAGCTCTACAAGATCATGAGCTTCAACGACGCTATCCGCGGAGTATCACTGAACGCCCCCTTTGAGCTGGTCAGCACAGACCCTAAGATGCCGCTCAAGCTCGACAGGAAGGACAGCTACATAATGGATCTTTTCATAAAGGCCCCTGACTTCAGCTATTCCGGCACGCTGGACCTGGTGTTCAAGTAGATGACCACGAACCACATAATATCTGTGCCGCTCAGTGAGGAGCTGGCATCCTTCATAGGAAAGAAGGGATCCGTGAACGGGCTCACATACTTCAACAGGAAGATCGGAGACGACGTGATAGTCGTGCTCTATCCGACCAATGCCGCGGAGAAGCCTTACGGCATCGCAGAGTCGATGCTGGTATCGGGGCAGATAGTGATCAGCACCGCGCAGGTCGGAAAGGAGCTCGGCGAGGCCCTTGTCGCCGCGTCGCTGCTGGACAAGAAGGTCCTGATAACCGATGAGAATGACATTTCAAAGCTCATAGGAAACGGGCTTCTCAAGAACTACGAGATTGTGGGAAAGGATGCGCTCCTAGAGAAGCTGCTGCAGTTCAAGGACGAGAGGCAGTCCGATACGGTCAGGGTTGATGTAGACAAGGCATTTCCCGTCAGCGGGATCGGCACGGTCGTGCTCTGCGTCGTGATGTCGGGGGTTGTAAAGGTTCACGATACCCTGCACCACAGTTCCGGAAAGGAGATCACGGTAAGGTCAATACAGAGCCAGGATGTTGACGTCAAGGAGGCCGGGCCCGGAACGAGGGCCGGTCTCGCGGTGAAGGGCATGGACCACGGCGAGATAGAGAAGGGGGACGTGCTCGCATCGAAGAGGATAGAGAAGGCAAGGCGGATAACCACGTCGTTGAGGTTAAGCCCCGTGTCCGGAGAGAAGATCCAGGAAGGAAGCACCTACCTGCTGGTCTCCAACTTCTCCCACACGAACGTAAAGGTCATCGCGAAGCCGGATGGCGCAGAGATGGCTCTCGAGAAACCGCTCTCGCTGATGCCCGGCGATCCGTTCATGCTGCTCAGGCAGAACTCTCCGCGCATCTTCGCCTCCGGAGTGATAAGGACTGTGCAGCAGTAGTCACGCCTCTTCCCAGAGCTTCCAGAACTCCTTCTTCAAACGCCCTATCCTGTCCGGCTCGTGCACGACCTCTATGTGCTCAACGTTCACGTGCGTGCCCTTGTACGTGAGGTTCGCGGAGCCGAGTATTGCCATCCTGTCGGATACGTAGAGCTTGGCGTGCACGAAGCTTTTTGGCACCTTCAGGACTATCCTGTTCCTGCTTGCGAGTTTGAAGACAATCCACCGCGCACCGATGGCTGCTAGCGAAAGGAGTATTATGTAAACGGAGAGCAGGCCTAGAAGGTATACGAGAATGTCTATGGCCGCGACAACTCCGGAGAAGAGGAACATCCCGAGAGAGTCGCCCTTCGATTCGAGGATCTTCCTTGCAGAGTCGGTCATCGACGATGAGAGTATGTAGAACCTCTTGCCACCTGCGTATCTTCTTATGAATGCTGCGTAGTACGAGTCTATGTATGGGGAGACTATGTAAATGGTCTTGCCACCTCTTATGAGTGGGTCTATGTGCCTGTAGCTGTCGTTCCCGCTGTAAGAGCGGTTCCCCGCGCCGAAGAACATAATGCTCTTTCCTTGCGAATATATTTATAGATGCGCCTCATTTACTAATCTGAGATCATGAAGTCGGTTAATGAGGGAAAAAAGCTGCGCATGGAGCGCTACTTCTACAATGTTGAGGTGCTTCACTATTACCTTTACACCTCTCTCTCCGCTCGCGAGCAGAACCGCGGCCTGAAGAAGATTCTCAACGACCTGGCCAAAGGCGAGAAGGGCCACATCGCCGCATGGCGGGGAGCACTGCTCGAGCACGGAGTTGCCGAACCCGGCAATCCTCCCCTGATGGGCCTCCAGATACTCTTCTTCCAGGTCATCAGGAATATACTCGGAGTCGCTTTCGTCACAAGGCTTATAGAGAAGGATGAGGCGAGGGTGCTTGAAGACTATATCAAGTCGCTCAAGAGCGTGAACTTCTCCGCAAAGGAGAAGCGCGTCATAAGCGAGATAATAGAGGACGAGAGGACGCACGAGAGCGAGCTTGCCGACGAGATGAAGATCTACGAGCA
Organism: Microcaldota archaeon; assembly: GCA_021791075.1. Lineage (GTDB taxonomy): Archaea > Micrarchaeota > Micrarchaeia > Micrarchaeales > CABMGC01 > JAKAVK01. Next base: position 7,861 of record JAJYXH010000069.1, on the reverse strand, counting down.
CGAGGTAAACTACGTGAGGTCCGTTGTTTACGGATTGAACGACGGTCTTGTGGAGGTCCTTGCCGCGGTCGCGGGTCTCGCGGTCATTGCTACGTCTCCGATGATAGTTGTTATAGGAGGGGTAATAATAGGGGTTTCCGGGACGCTCTCCATGGCCGGCGGTGCGTACCTCTCGTCAAAGTCCGATGTGCTTCTGGGCCCGGGCGACGGCAAGACAAGGCCGAAGCCCTCAAAGGAGGCGCTCTACACAGGCGTGTACTACCTCCTAGGCGCACTTACCGCGGTTGCACCGTTCGCACTGGGACTGGAGGGGTTTAGTGGAATAATCGCCGCGATAGTGCTTGTGGTCATCGTACTGGCCCTTTCGTCCGGGATAATAGCCGTGATAAGCTCGACGAGCATAAAACGCAGGATAACCGAGACCATCGCCATATCGATAGGCGCATCTCTTGCGACAATAGCGCTCGGACTGATAATGAGGGTCTATTTCGGCGTAAGCATATAGCTCACGCGCTTCCTGCAAGTTGCGCCTTGAGCAGCGAGACGATCTCCCTGAGCACCTTGGACTTTTCAGCTGCGTCTGCAATCTTTATCCCCGAAGCGGTCCTGTGCCCTCCGCCCGCCTCTATGAGCTCCTCATGGCTCTCCTTCACCGACCCGACGACCTTGATAAGGTCCACCTTATCCTCCAAATCCCTCGGCACCCGCATCGAGACGTATCTCCCGGAATGCACGACCACTATTGCGGGGCCGTTTCCCATCCCGATTATCCTGTCGAGCAGCTTCGACGAGAACCTGCCCGGAAGCGGGAACTTCGACTGCTCGTCCCTGATGCCCTCGAAATCCAGCATGTAGATCGTGGCTTTTTCTGCATTATACTTCTTCAATGACCCGAGCGCGATATCCATCACCTCATCAAGCCTCATCTTCGCAAAGTCGGCAAGCTCCTTCCTCTTCGCGCTGTCGCTGATCACCTTGTCTATCTCGTACGGCGTGAGATTGCCCGTAGCGGAACCGAATGCGATCCTCATGTCGCTCGTGAGCAGGTCGAGTATCATCGAGATGTCCGTACCTTCATCTCCGGGCCTTGAAAAGTTGCTGTAGTCCCCGATGAGCGATGCATTCTCTATATCCCTTGTATCTATCCTTGAGAAGGTCTTGGAGAAGGTGCACGCAAGCAGCCCCGCGGTATAGTTCGAGTCGCCTCCGAAGTTCCACGGATTTATGTAGTTCTCAAGGTCAAGCCCCTTGAAACCTTCAACTATCGGGTGGTGGTCCAGCCAGATCACGTCGAATCTGTCCTTGACCAGCTCGATGCCGGGATTGCTCTCCAACGACGTGCCGAAATCTATTATGATCAGAAGCGGCTTCTCAACGCACTCGTAGTTGTTCGCTATCATTATGTCGGAGCTCGCCTCGTAGGCGCCGTAGGAGACGGAATTATTCATGATCCATGTTGTATTGTGCCTATAGTTGAGCCCAGCGACTCTTCCCGCAAGGTCCCGCAGCGAGGCATAGAGTCCGTAAGCCCCTCCGGACCCATCCGCGTCGTTATGGAACCTGATTATTATTGGGGCGGCATAAGCCAGCTTTCTCAGAAGGAGATTCCCGGACCAGCGGAACGCGCCCCACATCCTCTCGGTAACGGCGTCTATCTCTGGCACTCCTCCCTTGTAGGCCTTTCCGTAGATCTCCTTGCCGATATTGCGGCCAACGGCCGCAGAGAGCATGTCGAGTTCGCCTGTTCCGTCGCTGATGTCCGCGGTATGCACGATATCCCCAAAGTCTTCGCTCACGATGTGCTCCGCCGGCTTAAAGACCAGCGGGCTCTTGAACTCCATTATCGAATATCCAGCATCCGGATCAATAAGATAATAGCGCGCGTTCTCCTTCCCGGCGTTCTTGGAGCATGTTACGATTCCCTTCAATATACCCACCAAACAACCGATGACGCGTTTGACTGCGTCATGGATAACCATGCCCCGTGCCGTTCTGGGCCGCTGTTGCATTGTAGTATATGTCCGTCTCGCAGGCATTGCTGAGCGTCACATTCTTTATGTACCTGCAGTAAGAGGCGTTGTAGTACTGGGATGCAAGGGTGGAATAGCACTCGTACGAGAAACTGAGCGGAAGCGTGGAGCACAGCGTCGTGTTCCTAGTGCTCACTGCCTTTAGGAGAAGGACGAAGCTGCTGCAGTTCTCTGAGGAGCCCCGAACCAGGCTAGAGTTGCTGCAGATATTAGAGATTGGGGTATAGTTCAGTGCGTTGGATATGGCGGAGTTTGAGGTCAACGGAGTATAAATCATTGCGGCGAGGCACGACTGCTGTAGCGTGGAGTTGGAGATTCTCGCGCACGCCGTCTTGTTCCTGAACTGCGTTGCAAACGAGAGGTAGCAGAAGTCACGAGAGTTGAACTGTACGTTTCCTAGGAAAGCCATGTAGAAGGAGTAGTCGCTTACGTTTGAGTATGCCAGCGAGTAGTTGCCCATGCCGCTCTCGCCCAAGACGCTGGCGGTTATGTTCTGGTCCGATGTCGCGGTCACCTTCGAGCAATAGGATGCGTTTCTTCTCTGCAGTGCCTCAGCAAAATTAATCGAGGATGAACAGATGGTGTCGTTAAGCGCATCTGATATCTGCGTGCACAGGCTCGCATTTCGGTCCTTCAGAGCGATAAGGCCTATGCACGAATCCCTGTACGTTCCCGAGAGGCCGTAGCACTCCCTGTACGAGTTAGTGGAGTTTGCAACGGCATTGACGCACGATGCGATGCCGCTCGCATAGCCGATCTTGTAGCACGGGCTGCTGTTCTTTGTCGCCTCGGCAACTGAAAGGTAGCACGAGTTCATGTCCCCCTGGCTGAGGTTTCCGCATAGGGTGCTGTTTTCCGAGGAGAGCGCGAGCTGGTAGACGCACTGCTCCCTGTTGGCCGAGAGCACAACGCTGTTGCACCTCTCGATGCCCGTTCCGCCGGGAGTCGCAAGTGCAACTATCAACGAGATTACAATCACGACCGCTGCGGCAAAAGCCAGCAGCTTGAGCTTCTCGTCCTTCTCTATCATCGAGGCGATATGCGATTTATCCTTCTCTGCCATTATATCAGACTGTCAATACGGTGTGATGTCCTCCGCAGCGAAGATCTTGAATCCCGATGGAGTTATCTCGTAAGGCGCCGTAGTGAAGCTGTGCTTGGTGCCCCTTATCTTCAGTATCTCCGCGGTCAGCACCCTCCTGGTGCTCTCCCCTGTCTGGTAAAGCGCCACAATCCCGTCGAATATGAAGTGCTCAGGCTTGAACGTCAGCTTGTTCCTGTCCGGGTTCTCCATCTCCATTGTCATTATCGACGTGACGCCAAGCCTCTTGAGGTTGGTGATCAGCGCGAGCATGTACTTCCTGTAGGTGCCGACGTCCTTTACCATGATCCCTAGTATGGATACGGAGTCTATCACTACGCATGTCGCCTTCGTCTCGCTGATGCGGCTCTCTATCTTAGTCATTATGCTGCCGAACTGAAAGAGATCCTCGTCCTTGTTCGTCGCACTGATCAGCTCGCCCGTGGGCTCCTCGCGGTCGACGACGAGCCTCCCGCTCTTTATGATGGCGTCAATGTCTGCGAGATCCGTGAATGCGGCCTTCGCATTCTCAATTATCTTTTCAGGATCCTCCTCAAACGCAAAGAAGATCGATGCGTTTCCCGCCTTCGCGTTCCTGTAGAGGTACTCGAAGGAGAGCAGGCTCTTTCCAGCGCCAGGCCCTCCGGTAAGCAGCACCTGGCTCTCTGCGGGTATTCCACCATAGAACATCTTGTCCAGTCCGGATATTCCGGTGGCAACTCTATCTACCATTCTCTCAACCAGCGTGTATAATAATGACCACGCAGTTTTATATTACTGATATCTGAAATGGTAATGTACAAAGATCAACGGCAGTGATGCCAATGAACAAGAGATATCTTCTATACGGAATAATAATTCTGCTCGTTGGCACGGTCTTCTCATACGAGTCCGGCCAGCAGTTTCTCAGCAACCTTGCAAATCCTAACAATACGTTGACAAGCGACTTCACTCTCGATGCGAACAGCACGGCATACATCAATGTGACCATAAACACGGAGAGCTTCTTCAGTTTCGTATACAACTCGACGGGAAGGACTAACTCCTATCTTCTCAACTCATATGCATTCCACGACCTCAAGCCATACTTCAACTCTACTGCGAACCTCTCAAGGTATGCATATCACTTCTCCGGAAGGGGCGCATTCTACATATCCGAGGGGCAGGCCGGCGGCGCATTCCCGTACCAGGAGAGCTATGCACAGTACATTCCTGCGCCGAACTACACCTCTGCTAATACGACTACAGGAACCTACTCCTTCCTGCCTAACGACACCTACTACATGGTATTCAGGAATCCGGGACCAGGGAACGTGACGATTGTCTACTCATACTACGTAAAGTCGGCGAGCTCCGCAAGCCTGACCGGCTCGTCGTCATTCGCCTTCGGGATGTTAAGCGGCATACTGCTGATATCCGGGTTCGCGATTGCGATATTCTCTCTGATCAAGAGATCCGGGCCGAAAGAGGGGAGGCTGGAGGGGGACGAAGTGGGCCGAACCTACGATGAGATAGAGTCTGAGGCGAGGGCCGCAGCGCAAAGAAAGACGAAGTCAAGGCCGAAAAAGTCGAGGCGCGAAAAGAGGGGAATGAAGAGCAGCCGCTGACTACCAGTACTGCTCGAGATTCTTTAAGATCTCTCCAGTAGGCCTTATCGAGAGGTCGCCCTTGAGCCGCATGCTCCCTATCAGCATCTTGGCGCCTTTGTTGATCTGCGAGACCCCGAGACAGATTACCGATATTATCGAAAAATAGATCTACCTTCTCCTGACGGGCCTGAATGCGTCGTCCGTTCTGAAGATATCCCCGAACGGATTGAACCTATACCTGCTCTCAGCCCTCGGGTCTATTCCGGGCGTCCTCCCGAAGGTCTCGTTCCTGTCCACTATTACCGGACTGGGATATCCGCTAGGCTCGGCCTTTCTGTTTTGCATGTTATCGCCTTTTCTCCATGGAAAGTTCCGTGGAAGATGTAGTCTTGAGTTATTAATGCGAGGCCGCGAGACATGGAAAGCTTCCTGTGCACACTTAATTGTGTTTCTCTAAACCTCCGAAGAAGTTATGAGGTGATCTATCCGCAGGTTCCCCTACGGATACCTTGTTATGCCTTAGCCCCCCTCACGAAACCTTAGTTCGAAAGCACCATAAGATGCTGCGTCACTAAGGCCTCACTTGGATGACTTGGCAGGCGGTGTGTGCAAGGAGCGGGGACTCATTCACCGCTCGATAGTGACAAGCGATTACTAGGGATTCCAGCTTCATGAGGGTGAGTTACAACCCTCAATCCGGACTTTGATTGGTTTTAGGGGATTAGCGTCCCATTTCTGGGTAGCAGCCCATTGTACCAACCTCTGTATGCCGCGTGTAGCCCTGAAGATTCGGACTATACTGACGTACCGTCGCCCTCTCCTTCCTCCTGTTTAAACACAGGCGGTCTCAACAGAGTGCCTGGACCATCGCTGATCCAGTAGCAACTGTCAATGAGGGTCTCGTTCGTTACAGGACTTAACCTGAGAGTTCACACCACGAACTGACGATCGCCATGCAGCACCTCTCGGCTTGTCAGGCAAGATCTTTAGTCTGGCCTTCACACTGCCGTCGCTCCAGGTAAAATTTCCGACGTTGAATTCAATTGAACCGTAGCATCCACCCCTTGTGTGCTCCCCCGCCAATTGCTTTAAGTTTCAACCTTGCGGCCGTACTCCCCAGGCGGCAGACTTAACAGTTGTCCTACGGTACTGCGTCTATTCGTGATAGACGCAACACCAGAGTCTGCATAATTTACTGCTAGGGCTACTCGGGTATCTAATCCGATTCGTTCTCCTAGCCTTCGTCACTCACCGTCGGATGCGTTCTGGTAAGGCGCCTTCGCCACCGGTAGTCTTCATAGGATTATAAGATTTTACCCTTACCCCATGAATACTCCTTACCTCTTCCGCTCCCTAGCCAAAAGGTATCTTATGCACTCGTTGATGTTATGCACCAACATTTCACATAAGACGGTTTTAGCCGGCTACGGACTCTTTAAGCCCAATAATAGTGAACACCACTTGTGCCGCCGGTATTACCGTGGCGGCTGCCACCGGTCTTACCCAGCACTTATTCTACAAGCTTGCTATACTTGTCAAAAGATTCACCGAAGTGAATCACTCAGACTCCCCCCATCACACGTATGTGCATTGTGGAGTTTGCGCGCCTGCTGCACGCCGTAGCGCTAGGGCCATTGTCTCAGTGCCCTTCTCGGGGCTCTTACTCTCATATCCCCTACGGGTAATTGGTTTGGTGGGCCGTTACCCCGCCAACAGCCTGATCCGACGCAGTCTCATCGCAGAGCGGTAGCGCTGCAATTTGCGCACCTTTTGAGCCAGGATTCATCCCAGAATCCCTGGCCTATATGGTATCAGCCTCAGTTTCCCAAGGTTGTCCCCTTCTCTGCGGTAGATTGACCACGCGTTACTGAGCCGTACGCCGCCCAACGAGGCCGTTGGGCTGACTTGCATGGCTGTCGAAATCTGATAGCAGTGTCCTCCAGCAGCATCGACTGGAGTTAAATTTTTTTGGAAGTATGCCGATTGAAGCTATTCGCAATTGTCGTTCGCGAGCCTCTTTGCATTACTCAAGACTACATCTAATTCCAACAGGAATTTTCACTGTTCACAGATAGATGGTTCTAGCTAATATGGAAATTAGCCGAAAGATCAGGGTGTGAACAGGAATATATTTGATGGCAATAGGTTTATTAAGCTGACGTCGCTCCCACGGAGAGAACACTACTCATACAATAACCGAATATGAACGCATGATAAAAGACGCGGCAGAAGAAGACGCCAATGCAAGACTGATAGACACAATACCTGGAATAGTAAAAGTGAGTGCATTGATCATTGCATCTGAAATAGGAGATGTAAATCGCTTCACGTCAGAGGAAAACATCTTCGCATACACCGGACTGGTGACGAGAATATACCGGTCTGGCAATAAGGAATGGAAGGGCCACATTACAAAAGGCAACGGTTTCCTGAAGTGGACATTGGTAGAACGTGTAGTGATACACATAATGAACTCCGCAGATTCACCTATAACAGAAGCATACGAGCGCATACGGGAAGAGACGAGGCAACAAAAAGGCAAAGATTGCAGCTGCGAGGCACATGCTGCGCGCAATTTATTATATGCTCAAACGGAACCAAGATTTTGGTTCTTATTTGAGGGACAGGAGGATGCGTTGATCACGACATGTTGTAATGCAACGTCCTTTAGACTAACGCCCTCCTGCCCTAATGCAAGTCAGTATATCGCACTGCGATGAGTAGTAGAGCATTATGAAGGTATAAAAAGATGCATGGTGATAAATGATTAACCGAGAACGTTATTCTGGCCTTGCGGTTCCTGCCGCTAGGTCGGAGGAATCAATATAGTAGTCGTTGGAGGAGGTCACAACATGATGCCAAACCTGGACCCTAAGTCGATAAAGAAGATGATGGACCGGATGGGGATAAAGAGCGACGAGATAGAGGCCCAGCGGGTAATAATAGAGGGAAGGGCCGGCGACATAGTGATCGAGTCGCCGCATGTGATGAGGATAGAGGCACAGGGCAACATCTCGTTCCAGATAAGCGGCATTGTCAGCGAGAGGCCGAAGCAGATAGAGAAGATAGAGATAAGCGACGACGATGTCAAGCTCGCCAGGGAGCAGTCGGGAGTCGGGGACGATGATGCCGTAAGGAAGGCTCTCGAGGAGTCGAACGGC
>JAJYXH010000078.1 GCA_021791075.1 Microcaldota archaeon | reverse complement strand
TGTATTTATATGCAGTTTCCATGACAACCATGTTTATTTCATCTTTCTAATTTATATATTTATCAGCATATGCCACATTCATCCCATACCTGAAGGATATGGGTTTTCTGTGGTTTGCATTTATAAATATATATTCTGAAGTTAGAAGAGATAAGTGATACGATGGAGGAGAAGGTCATACTCGTAGACCACAACGACAAGGAGATAGGGCTCGAGGAGAAGCTCAAGGCCCACAGCGACGGAGGAATACTTCACCGCGCCTTCTCGATCTTCATCTTCAACAGGAAGGGAGAGACGATGCTGCAGCAGCGCGCCGAGGGAAAGTACCACGGAGGAGGCCTATGGTCGAATACGGTCTGCAGCCACCCACGGCAGGGCGAGACCGTCCTCGATGCTGCGCACAGAAGACTTCATGAGGAGATGGGGTTCGACTGCGAGATGAGCGAGGCCTTCGCATTCGAGTACGAGGCCAAGATGGACAAGGGGCTTACGGAGCATGAGTACGATCACGTGGTCTTCGGATCCTATGAGAAGACGCCAAAGATGAATCCAGACGAGGTGCAGAACTGGAAGTGGATCTCGCTCGAGAATTTGAAGAAGGACTTGGAGGAGAGGCCGGAGGCGTACACGCCCTGGCTCAGGATAGCGATCGATCAGGTCATTGAGCATCACAAGGACTATTTTGGCAAGAAAGGGTAGTGGTTCAATCAGCAAGAGATCCGTGAAGATGATTAGGGAGAGGCGTCTTCTCAGGTTGAAGAGATTCGACGTTCTTGAAGCGGAGCTTCTGATCCGCGGCAGGCGCATCAAGAAGCCTTACATAAGAAACAATAACTGCGTTGAGATACTGGCAGTTACCGGCAAGGGAAAGATACTGCTTGAGAGGTCGTATCGTCCCGACGTCAACTCCTTCGTTTATGAGATTCCGGCCGGAACCCTTGAGAAGGGCGAGGACCCTCGCAGGGGGGCGATACGAGAGCTCGAGGAGGAAACTGGATACGTTGCAGATAAGATGCAGTTTCTCTTCGCAGGATATCCGATGCTCGGATACATAGACTGCAACTCCCACTTCTTCCTAGCGACGGGATTGAGGAAGATGTCCCAGCGTCTGGAGAATGACGAGGATATAGTAGTGTCTGAGTTCACTCCGGAGGAGGTGCTGAGGATGTACAAGTCTGGAAAGATAAAGGACCTCAACGTGCTACCTGCACTTTATCATTATCTCTACGTCACAAAAAAAGGGAGGCGTGTTACGCCTTACATAGCGCCTTAATCTGGCTTTAGACGCCGTGGAACCAGAAGCCCTTCTCCTGGTTCTTCGCCTTCTTCTTGTTTCCGCCAAGTATCTTGCCGAGGAACGAGACCTTCTTCTCCGGAACAGGGATCTTACCGAGGTTCAGCTCCGGATGCGCCTCTGCGTACGAGTTCTGCCACTCGTGGAACTTTACCAGCTTCGCCTTCTCTCCGATAATGACCTGCCGGTCCCACTTCGGCCTCATCTTCTTCCACTCCTCGGTTGTGTACGTGTAAGGAGGGTGCTCCCTTATCTCGGCAGGGTCGAACTGGTAGGTGTACATGTTCTTGTAGTAGTCGTAGTCGCTTATCTCCATTGACTTCGGGTCGATGTGCACGCCCTCACCGGCGAGGAAGTCGACGATGCCCTCTATGCTTATCTTCTCCTTGAGGTTGCCTGAGTCCTGTGGATTGTATACTATGGTTATCGTGAGCTTCGCGAACTCGACCTTGGCCTTGAGGATCGCATCGTTTAGGAGAAGGCGGTACTGCAGCCTTGCCGCGTGCTCGAGGTCGACCAGCTCGTCCTTCCTTACGTTGGTGAATACGACCTGCTTTATGACTTTGTACGGAACCCTGAACAGCTTGCCGTTCTCCATGATCTTGTCATCGTAATCTATCTCTCCCTGCTCCTGCTGGAGCTTAAGGTCACGTTGATACGCGGTCTCAGTAGGACCTAGGTCTCTTCTGTCCAATCAGATCACCGTTGGTTTTGCAATGAGGATTATGCTCCTCCGCAGCCACAGCCGCCATGCCCTCCGCATCCGCGGCCCGACTCCTCGCGCTCCATTCCGGATCTGTCGCATCCACAGCTGTCTCCCTCCTCGGAGTGTCCGTGTTCCTCCTTCGGAGCCTGCACAGGCATCTGTATCGGCTGTGGAACTCCCGTTGCAGCTGCGGCCATCTTCGCCGCCTTGACCGCCTTTATCTTTGCAGCCTCTGCAAGGTTGACAGGAAGCTTGAAGTAGTCGGTGCTCTTGATGTACGTGCGCTGGTATGCCTCGCTAGCCTCGAGGGCCTTGACGTCCCTCATGTACTTGTCTCCCGAGTAGGACCAGTTCCCGTGCATCCTCTCCCATTCCTTCGAAGGGATGGAGTACTGCCTCTGGATCTTGTCCCTGTAGACTTCTGGGAAGACGTTGAACGTGCAGAACGGAAGCACTCTTCCGTCAGGCATCGCGTAGTGTATGTCGCACTTCTCGACTCTCTTGATGTCGTAAGTGTACTCGTCCTGGAAGTGCATCATTCCTAGGAACATTGACTTGAGCTGGAACGCCCCCATCGTCGCGAAGTCGTGCTTCATTATGACGCTGAGAAGCAGCTTCGTGAAGTTGACAGACTTCGGCTGGTTCTTCTTATCTATGAACTTGCCTAGTCCCGCGACAGCCTTGAAGGCCACGAACTTCCTCTGCAGAGCGCTCTTGCCCTCCATCTCGTTGACAGAGGCCTGGAGGTGCTCCAAGAGTCCCGGAACGTCAACGAACCTCGTTATCGGTATTATCTTGCCATCCTGGTCCTGGAAGATGTATGATCCTGCTCCGCATGCGAAGTGTATCGAGAGGTCATACTTGTATCCGCCGCTGAGCGCCTCTATGAACTTGTTTATTCCTCCGACGTATGGAACCGAGAACCAGTCCTCCTTGGTTATGACTCCGCCGGTCTGCTCCTCTATGAGCTTTATTGCGCCTGGGATCGAGATCCTCTGCTTCTCTCTCATCTTTGCAGGCATTCTGCCCACAAGGGAGACTGGCTGGAAGTTTACCGCCTTGACTACGTCGGTGTTGTTGAGTGCGAAGTTGATTATGTTTCCGAGCTCATGGTCGTTTATA
>JAJYXH010000020.1 GCA_021791075.1 Microcaldota archaeon | reverse complement strand
CCCTTGAAGACAAGGTCTTTCGAGAAGCCTCCGCCAACAATGCCCTCCATCAGATTGAAGAGGTAGAACTCCTTCACGACGAAGTCCAGGGGAAGGCCTGCCTTCGGCGCAATCGACCTGCACATCTCCTCGCTCGGCACCATCACTGCACCCACCCCATGAGGACCTCCTTGCCGACATAGTCGACCAGATTCCACTCCCTAACATAGCTGCCCCTCCTTCCCTGCCCGAGCCTCGTAACGCCCCCCTGGCATCTCAGGCTGTCTATGACCCGGCGCGGCACGAACGCGCCGGCGGTGTTCAGGACCGAAAAGAGATACCCTGCCTTTCTTCTGAACGATGGTCCCTCAAACCTCTTCACGTAAGAGAGGAACTCGTCCCAGTCCTGACTGCCCATGCCAAGCATCGCAATGCCGCGCAACACCCTGCCATACCCCCCAGAGTCTTCGGGCAGGTAGAGGCTGTCATACACCGTCTTCGCCTTTGTCGATACGATATAGCCTTCATGGCGCGTCATGCCGAGCGCCCGCCTATGCAGCGCAACCCCCTTTATCTCCATGCCCTCCAGGATCCGCGTGGCAGACGAAGAGGCATTCGCCACGTATATAAGGGAAGGCCTCTCATCGAAGGCCCTGTAGACATACAGCGCCGAGGAGAATGCCAGGTAGCCATTGAACATGTATGGTCCTGCAATAAACGGGTCGGCGTCGCCAATGAGGTAGAGGCCCTTCTTTATCCTTGTCATTCTGCCCTTCGCGACGAGCGATGAGAGCGCCCTCCTCAGCATGCCTTCTCCGCAGAGACCGTAGCTTCTGATCTGCGCGATGTCGAAGAGCATGCCGCCGGATCCTGAGAGCGCGAAGTATACCTTCTGCTCTGTCGGGGTCATGCTCTGCCCAGGCATACTGTTCTTTGTCATAGAATAGTTACTAAAACGATAACTATTTATAGTTATTTATCAGGAACCGCACTTCCGGCATATCCGCAGGAAGCAGTCCCAGTACTCATGCGTGTAGATGCTCTCCTTGTTGATCCTTGAGTACACCGTGCCGTTGAACTTCATCATTCTTATCCACCTTCGCAATATCAGTTCCCTTTGACAGGCAGTATCTCCACAAGGGAATGGTTGTCAGGTCTCCGGCGCAGGCCATTTTAACAGCCATTCCCAAAGCGGCACGCAGTCTATGCCCATCCTATCAAATCTGAGTACGGCCTTGTAATCCCAGGTGATTATTATAAGCTTCTTGCATCCCAAAGCCTCGGCGCCGGAAATCAGCGCGTTTATCTCCCTTTTATCTATCTCCTCCCTTGAAGAAGCATATGTCACCTGAATGAGCGCTGTAATCCTGTCCGACTCCTTTAACACAAAATCAATCTCCGCCTGTGAATTATCCTTCCAGTAGAAAAGCCTCAAGAACGGAGTCCTATTTGTCTGCCTCATCAATTCAAGAAATACGCAGTTCTCCATAAGCTTGCCTATATCGCTCGAGAATTTTACGGCTTTAGTCAATCCCGTATCGCATGCGTATACCTTCTTGGGCCAGCTCTCCCTTTTTCTGGCCTTGGCAGATAGCCTGCTAAGAAAGAAGACCGCAACAGAGTCCTGTGTATTATCAACATACTCATACGTAGTGTCCTTGCTTAGACGTATTCCCTCTGCATCTGCCTTTTTCATTATGCTATTTACGCTAGTCTCTTTTGAGAAGTTTTGGAGCATCTGCTCAAGCAGGAATCTCGCCAATGATATGTTCTTCATCGAATTTCTTTCAATTATATCCCTGAATAGTATAAGATCGTAATACTCTTTAAGGATAAGCTCCCTGTTCTTACTCTCGATAACAACTTCCGGGAATCCGCCCCATTCCAGGTATTCGTTTAGGCTGTTCCTTATTCCTGCTGCCCTGTCCCTTGTCATTTCGACGCTGGTGTCTACGTGTTTCGCCCTCAGATATTCGGAAAAACTGAAAGGAAGCATCAAGTAGGTTAATGACCTCCCCCTCAACTGCGTGGCTATCTCTTTGCCCAGCATCTTAGACGACGATCCGGTAATGAATATCGTATAGGCTTTAAGGTCCAGAAGCTCCCGTACCGCAACTTCCCACTTGTCTATATTCTGTATCTCATCCAACAGTATGGTTCTTGGATTCTTTGACGTAAGCTCTATGGCCAACCTTATTACATCTCTAATCTCTGTGAAGTGCAGACTGCGCAATCGGGTATCCTCAAAGTTTAGATACAGAACCTCTTCGCGTTTGGTTCTTTGGGCTATCTGGTACAAGAAATAGGTCTTGCCCGCTCTCCTGGGCCCTACAATTACTGTAGCCCGGCTGCTGATGTTGGTTACCGACAGGCTCCTCTCTACCCCCTCTTCCAGTGCCTTATCTAGCCACTCTAGAATGTAGTCCCTTACCAAGGCAGAGTCCATGATGGTATTATGAAGGACAATATATTTAAATATTTTCCTTCTAAACAGGATATTATGGTACTATTCCTTTAGCCACTGCCGCCGGATCCTGATCCTGATGCACACGGTTTACAAGAAGGCACAAGTACGTAATGGATTTCTCCCATGCGGCCATAATATCTACGGAGTAGTTATAGATCCCCATGTGCGCGGAGGCAATTCAGAAATCCGTATTCTATGATTCACCCGACACAGCAATCCAGCTATAGACCCGAGAGAATACGGGCACGTACATCTTTATAATCAGGGAGAGTATGGATCAAAGGCGAGAGATCTCCGTGCCATTCCTTCTCGCTTAGCTCCACGATCTTTTTCCTGAATTCGCCTATTGAAAATACGGCACTGTCAGACTCCACCTTCCGCTTCGCCATGTTCATGTCAAAACCGATTCCTTTGTTCAGGAGGAACCATATGTCATACACATCCCTGGGTTCGAGTGTCTTTCGGGTAAGCACAGCCCTGACCTTCTCCGCAAGTATCTCCTCCTCTTTCATGACAAACACAGAATAGACGCGCATATCCGGATCCTTGTAGACTGGGCCCGGATTTATTGTCTTGAACGATGGTTCCAACTCGACCTTTTCGAGAAGATTGAACGTGAGCGGAAGCACATGCTCTGCGCCAGTATAAGAAGGCCCTTTTATCCGCAGCTTGTATCCGACTCCGTGTTTTATCCTCGCTGG
>JAJYXH010000099.1 GCA_021791075.1 Microcaldota archaeon | reverse complement strand
TGTTCGCTGCACCTAATACGACCGCGATAATGAACTCGGTGCCTCCTGAGCACAGGGGATCGGCTTCGGGAATGCGGGCCACGCTCAACAACGTCTCCTACATGTTCAGCATAATAATCTTCTTCACGCTGCTGATACTCGGCATGTCGGCCTACATAGGTCCGGCATTGTACAAGGGCCTTGTGGCGCAAAACGTCTCCACAGCCGTTGCGCAGCAGGTCGCATCACTTCCTCCAACCGCGGCCATCTTCGCATCATTTCTCGGATACAATCCAATAGCAACACTTGTGCCACAAAGCGTACTCGCGTCTCTGCCTCCATCAAGTAGGGACTATCTGATAGGCACGATCTTCTTCCCTACGACTTTGGAAGGGCCATTCATATCCGGGATGCAGGAGGCGCTTATCATCGCGGCGATACTGGCATTCATATCAACAATAGCCTCGGTCATGAGGGGACCCAGATATGTCTACGGCAACAAGTGATAAAGAGTATCAAACCCGGCGAAAGGTTTTTATATTATTAATACCATATTAATACGGTGTTAATATGGTAAAAGCAATTATAGACATAAACGACAATACCAATAAAATACTCAACATTATAAAAGCAGAGTTCGGTCTAAGAGGCAAGTCGGAGGCGATAGACAAGCTTGCTGAAGAATACGAGGAATTAGTATTCGAGCCTAAAATAAAGCACTCCTACTTAAAAAAGCTAAAGAAGATAGAGAAAGAACGTACCATTAGGGTAGGTACAATTGAAGATTTTAGGAAAAGTTATGGAATCAAATGAGTGTGTATCAATACGCCAGCATATAATCTGGATAAGAAGGCTGGAATAGACAAAACATTCTCAAAATTGGCCAAGAAGAATCCCAAGCAACTAGAAATTATTACAAAGAAGCTAGTACGGATCTTGGAAGACCCCTACAGATTCAAACCATTAAGAAGCGACATGAAAAACTACAGAGAAGTACATATTGACAAACATTTCGTCCTAGTTTACAAAATAGGCGAACCAAACAAGACTGTAATATTGGCGGACTACGACCACCATGAAAATATATTTTCTTGATGCGTGCAAAATTTATTGCCCGATCTTCTCCGCAACCGCTCTTCCCAACCCTGTAAGCGACAGGTATCTCTTCTTGAGTATCCCGCCTTTAGAGGCATCACTGATAAGTTCGAGCAGCAGCAGGCCCTCTATCTGCAACTCTATCAGCTTCGGAGTCCTGTGTGTCAGCCCATCCTCCATGATCCTCTTTATCAGCTCATGGAACTCCAACTCCTTCACTTCAAGAAGCTTCCTTAGTATCTGCTCCATGTATCCCCTGTCCCCGTTAAGCACGATGACCCTCCCGTCATCGAGTCGAACTGCCCTGGGCATGGCATCGTTTACCTTCCAGACGTTGAACCGGTTTATCAGATCTGCATACGAGCCGTCCTTCTCCCTCATCCTCTCCACCTCATCGGCATGCGGCTCGCAGAGGTAAACGCTCTTCCCCTCGCTAAGACTGATGAAGACCTCTGCCGTCTCGTACTGGCATCTCTCATTGTAGCAGATGTCGCAGCAGAATATCGCTACCGGTACATACTTTACCTCGGCTGGCAGGAGCAACTTTATCTTGTACTGTGGAATCCCGGTCACCTTGTAGAGGTAGCCGCAGGATCTGCATCTCGCCACTATGTACCAGTTCATCTTGTGCTCCTCCTTCGGAACAACGGTCACCTTGAACTGCGGCGTTGTAGGGGTCATCGCCTCCACGCTGAAGTCAGGGTCCGACACGTAAAAGGAGTCCTGTTCCGTATCCTTCAGGCAGATCGGGCATCTCCTTATGACAAGCTCTAGCGGATGAAGGTCCATCTTCTTTGTAGACGAAAGCAAGACCATCGATACACCTATCTCTCGTTGTTTCCTGTCGCTAGCACCGCAACGGTCTTTCCCCTAAACGATTTTTTGTAGTCAGAGTACAGGCTCCGGAATCCTGCAAATGCAGCCGCGCCGCCGGTCTCGGTGTATATCCCTATCGACTCGAGCTCCTTCATAGACTTAATGATCTCATTGTCAGAGACCCTTACGGCACGCCCCTTTGTAGACCTCAGCGCATCTACGCCCTCTAACCCGAATGTCGGATAGCCAACCGCGATTGCATCGGCAATGGTCGAGGGCTTTACGTATCCTATCTTCTCCCCTCTGTTGTAGGCCTTGACAAGCGGATCGCATCCTGATGACTGCACCGCGACAAGCTTCGGTAACTTCTCTATGAATAAGAGGTCGCGAAACTCGCGCAGTCCCTTGTAAATCGCAGAGATGAGAGTTGCATTCCCTACGGGCGCGAAGATGAAATCAGGGACACGGTACTTCAGCTGCTCTATTATCTCGTATATTACTGTCTTCTGGCCCTCCTTCCTGTAATGATAGTCGCCGCATAGGAAGATCCCTTCCGAAGAGGCAAACTTCTCCGCGTCCCTTAGCGCCTCGTTGAAGTCCTTCTTTACCTCAATGACTTTGGCCCCATACTTTCTTATCTTCATTATCTTCTTGGGATTACCGCCCCTGCTTATGAAGATAGTTGCCTTGATGCCAGCCTTCTGCGCGTACCTTGCAACCGACATGCCCATGTTTCCCGTAGAGGCGCACACAACACTATCGAATCCGAACTCCATCGCCTTGGTGATCTCCACCGCAGACCCGCGATCCTTGAACGAGTTCGTAGGGTTCTTCGTCTCAAGCTTGAAGAGTACGTCAGCCCGTTCCACCCACTCAAGGCGCTTTGCCACAAGAGGCGTGCCTCCCTCTCCCAATCCTGCGCTAAGAGACTCTACCGGAAGGAACGGCGAGTACTTTGAATTTGCGATCCTCTCCCTCCTGAAGTTCCTTGGCAGTGATAGCCCGCCATAATCGTAATCGATCTCGAGCACAGAGCCGCATCTTCCGCAGCGGAACGATGCGAGATCGTTCATCTGCAGATTGCAATGCGTGCACACGAGCCTGTAATACATACTGCCACCGTCAAAGTAAATGAGAACCATACTTATAAATGCAAACCACAGAAAACCCATATCCTTCAGGTATGGGATGAATGTGGCATATGCTGATAAATATATAAATTAGAAAGATGAAATAAACATGGTTGTCATGGAAACTGCATATAAATACAG
>JAJYXH010000097.1 GCA_021791075.1 Microcaldota archaeon | reverse complement strand
GGGCTGTCGGTGAGCGGTATGAAATCTCCTGTGAGATCCGTGAACCCGGCAGTTCCACTAATCGAGAGCGTCGTCTGATTTGCATTTCCTTGCGCGACGTTTGGTGTAACGTCGAGATTAAGTACCGTTACTCTTGCGATATCTGCATCAACAGGTGCGTATATGGTGTTATTGAACTTGTCATTCAGTATGTATATCAGGCGTTGATACCCTAAGATATTTGAGGAGTACTGATTGCCCCCATACGTGTATGTGAACTTGGAACCTTCGGTGATGAAATTTAGTACGCTGCTATAGACGAAAGCTTGATACCAATTGAAGAGGTTTACGCCTGAAGATACACGAAGGTTATAGAACCCGAACCCTGCATTCAGATTGTTCGCTATATTCAGATTGTTTGCGAAGACCGAGGGAGCATACTGCGGCCCGACCAGCGGCGTAGACATCTGATTCGACGAGATGGTCTGGTATGCAGGATATCCCGCCGAGCCCTGCGTGTACTCATTCACCTTGTATTGCAGCCAGCTGATCGCGTTTGCCGTTATCTGATGGTTGGTCTGCGGATTCAGCGTCATGTTCAGCCATTCGCTGCCGAAGACGCGGTTTGTGAAGACGTTAAAGAGCTCTGCAAGAGGTATTATCACGTTGGCATCGGAGAGCGTGGGCACGTAATACTGACCGTTCTGGTTCTGCAGATACGTACCGCCTCCTTGCACATTTGCTGTGAACGGATTTGACTCTACAGGTACAACGGCGTATCCGTATAATGGTCCTGTCTGGGTGCTGTAGTCGTGGAATATCGAGGACGGCGATGGGCACGAGCTGCTTGGTGGAGAGGAGGAGCTAGGAGAGTATTGCACGGACGTAGAGATGGAGTACGTGTATGGGACTATCAGATTGCCGGTTATGCCGCTGCCCAGCGTTGATGCTACGGATGGCGTCTGGAAGGAGGGCTGTGGCGTGCCGATGTTTCCGGATGCATGGGATGTGCTGCTCCCAAAGTTGTTTGCAGCGGAACAGCTGGGAGGTATTGCTTTGCCCTTGCCTATCGCCAAGGCGCAGTTCTGGTTATTCGTCAGTGCTTTCTGGTAGCTTGATGTGCAGGAAGACGATCCGCCCGTGCAGGAAGTGATCCCGCTCGTGGCAAAGACGGAAGGTATGGAAATGATCCTGAATGATCCTATATTCTCGAGTGTCTTGAGCGGGTTGACTATCTGTGTTATCGGAGCGCTGAACCCAGGCACAAGGTTGCCTCCGCTACCTGCGCCTTGGCAGCCAGCACCGTTTACGCCAGTCATTCCCGTATCATGGGCATAACACGTCCATGGCGGGTACGCATTGACCTCACTCGTGTAGTTCTCCGGGCTCAGTGTTGCAAAGATGAGCTGTGCATGCAGATTCGATGCGGCATTTCCATTGCTGCCTCCGCAGTCATTCGCCGGGGAGGGGATTAGTATGCTGGCCAAGCCGCCTGGCGAGACCGAGAAGCCCGGATTGTATATTAACGGCGGGGAGCCGACATTGTTATCATTGCAATTGGTTGACTCCGGATTCCCGCCTGTGTCTATGAGTTGCGGGCCTATCGGCATGAAGTTGCTTTGCAGAGTGCTCTGCAGAGTCATTGGATTGTACTGGCATCCGTTCTTTGCACCAGCGCCACAGAAGTTTATTATGAGCGGCGGGTGGTTTACAGTACTGGTGGTTCCGACAGAAGTAGAGAGGTTTGCCGAGAGTATCCAGCCGTACGGCGGATATGCAACAACATTTGCGTCCTGATACGGTGCCGGGAGGCATGACTGGCTGTATGCATTATTGCATGTCAGCTGCCCGCCTGGGGGAATCTGGATAAGATCATTGAATCTTGTCGGGTTTATTGGGACGTCTGCACCTGTAATGTTAAGTATGCGAAGATCGAGCATCTGGAACCAGAGACCTCCGCCACCGCCACACCCGCCCTTAGCTCCTATCAGGCACTGCTGGTCGTTCCAGTCATCAAGCACATAGAGGTAGCCGTTTGCATCGGAGATTGCGAGAGGATGATGATACTCAGTGAGATCCCAGCCGCTCTTATCAAAGGCAAGGAAGCCGTTCCAGTCGTTGTTTGTGCCTGGGCATCCTCCCGACTGTATGCAGAGCGGATCGACTATGTTAGACAGCATCTCCGCGAGATTCTTGTTATAGATCGACTGTGTTCCTGAAGGGTTGTTCGGAGGGTTGGCGCCCACTCCGAATAGGCCGCCGTCAAGCAGGTATCTGTATATCGATAGGTTTGCAATAGGTGGTGCACTTGCAGGAGATCCCCCGTAGTCTCCGAATGCCAGAAGGTACTGGCCATTGGGCTGGAGCGTGTTTCCATCGATTAGCTGGATGGTGCCGTTGTACGGATTTGCCAGATATACTACCTGTCCGTTTGGAGACGTGGTGATCTCGGAGAACTCCTGCGAAACCGGGGGCGTGGAGAAGGTCTTCAGAGCAGGGCCGCCACTATCTGCACCCGATACCGCAGCCCAGGGTGATCCTTCTCCAGAATTGAAAACACTCCGACTATTTGGGTGAAATATGAGCAGCTTCTCAAATACCTGTGGATTACCTATTGTATTGCTTATCCTGACGATTCCCGGGACATCTATCGCCGGAGTTGTTGGTTGACCACCAAAATCTCCAGAGATCGAGAAGTTCCCTATGAGATAGACCGTGCCGTTGTCTGAGACGGTTATGTTGTACGGCGTGAACCCGTTGTCGTGTATGCCTGTCATATAGTTGTTGTTTATTTTCGCGGTTGTCTGCATTCCGCATGTCGGGGTTGCGCAGTTCAGGTTCTCCACAGGGATCGACTTTATCATGTAGACCGAGGCGCCCTGGAGCTTCTGAGTCTGCTGCCAGTAGGCATTCCACTCGCTCTCCCATGCACTCTGAGGCTGCGACTGTTGTACTGAATCGGGCTGCTGCGACGGCCCGCTCACGTTGTAATATCCCTGCGGTATGAGCCTTCCAATATCGATATAGTACCCGCTGCGGCTGATGCCGGAAGTGCCTGACGGCAGCGATGAAGCGCCTTTTACACTCGCATAGTACTCTGCCGTAGCCCCGAAGGCTGAAACAGAATCGATTCCAACGTAAGCCTTGGAGTTCTCAGCATCGATCATCAATGTACAGCCATTATTTAAGCATATTCCAGCATGTCCGGGTGGTGGACCGGGATCACCAGGTATATCCATGAAGACGAGATCTCCCGGAACAGTCTGGCTCTG
>JAJYXH010000095.1 GCA_021791075.1 Microcaldota archaeon | reverse complement strand
CCAACGCCCAGGAATGCGCAACAGGAAACGGCTCGACAGGCGTGACCATAAGCGAGAGCCCTGCAACAGGATACTCATTCAGCTCGTGGTCCGGAAGCGGTTCAGGATGCCCGGCATACACCGGCACATCATCATCAGTAACCTTTACCTGCAGCGTGCCCTCTGGGAGCACATATTACATAGACGAGGCAGCAGGTTTCACATCAGTCCCACCAAGCGGCTGGACGCTTGAAGTGGGAAGTTCTGCGTCTAACCCTACCGGAGGAACGCCAGTAGGAGGGACTGTCAGCCCTAGCACGGGAATTTACACAGGCCAGCCCACCTCATGCTCAGGCGCAACAGCATTAAGCGCAACACCGTCGTCAGGATACTCATTTAGCGGATGGGGCAGCACTACCGACAATTCAAATTGTTACTTCTGTTCCGGAAGCGGAGGAAATACTAACCCGACTTATTCATACTGCACAGCAGGTCAGACGAACGAGTTCTATCCTATATTCACAAGTGCTTACTCCGTTTCCATGACTCCAAATCCTTCCGGCGCTCAGCAGAATGCAGCAATAAGCGATATAACCAACGGCCAATACTGCAACCCTCAGAGTTCAATGCCTTCTTACTGCTCAGGAACCAGCACTGGAACACTTACAATGAGCGGAATAGCTCCTGGGCAAGACATTGAACTATTCTCCTCCCCTAATCCTGGTTGGAATTGGGTTTCATACACTGCACAATCAGGCCTAACTTCTATAGGAGGCTGCGGTGCGGATAACTGCTATGAATACTCAGTTAGTGGTTCCGCAAGCGTCAGTACAAACTATGCTCTGCCCACCGCTATAGACAATGGTGCATGCGGCGGGAACAACGGATACAACTATCCGAACGGAGCAAACCCGAGTATATGTGACTATGGCATTGGAGAGTATTGCGGCTATAAATACTATGACTGCATTACGCCGACAGATAATACAAACGATTGTTACTTTGTCTTTGATAATACGGGAGACGTATTCCCTAGGACAGACTATGCTCCTGTCAGTCTTTCAAATGCATGTGGAAGTTACACTAAATATAATACGACTGGGAGTGAGAACGGGTCGTAGTCCTCTCCCGAAGTGGCCTTGTCAGTTATGACTGGACTGGATTTGTATGGCAAGTTCTGACTGAGCCACGGCAGGGCGATGGATTCAAGAATCTGAGGATCGGCACACCGGCAGACATAATAAGGATTCTGGGGAAGTATGTTATTGGTGAACTTGATGATAGCAGGATTGGGCGGGCCTCTTCTCTCAGAAATACTCCTGATAGTAGGCATCTTCGTAGTGCTCTACATAATCTTCAAGATAGGCAAGCTGATCGCAGGCCTTATTGTAAACGCGATACTGGGCTTCATCTCCATATTCGCCATAAACGCGCTCTTCGGGATCGGGATACCGTGGGACTGGATCGTCATAATAGTGACGGCGCTGCTCGGGCTCCCTGGAGTCGCGATAATAGTCATACTGAAGCTGCTGGGGGTAAGCGTGTAGATGCTGATGACGGCGTGGGCAGCGGCGGTGACATGCCCCCCTGCAGGAGCCATTTCCATAGAGGGATGAATCTTATCGTGTTGCCTTCCCTCTTTTCCGAGCCCTCATAATCCCATGTGATGACAAGGAGGTCTTTGCATCGCAGGGCCTTGGAAGCGGATCTTAACGATTCCGTCTCCCTTCTCTGAATATCGGACTTGACGTTGGCGTATGTGACCTGGATCAGCTG
Organism: Microcaldota archaeon; assembly: GCA_021791075.1. Taxonomy (GTDB): domain Archaea; phylum Micrarchaeota; class Micrarchaeia; order Micrarchaeales; family CABMGC01; genus JAKAVK01. The sequence goes on along the minus strand of JAJYXH010000095.1, from coordinate 1,548 downwards.
CCTTATCTCAGCTCCATACTTTACTACAAAATCCACCTCCCTCTGCGAGTAGTCCTTGTAGTAGTAGAATGACATGTTGTTGTGCCAGTAGCTCTTCATCCTCATAAGATCCAGAGCCACTACATTCTCCATCATGGATCCCCTGTCCTCTGTGCTGCTGGTTGAGATGCCCTTTGTCATTCCCGTATCTATAGCATATGTCTTCTTGTCGCTCTTCTCGATCTCCTTCGGCCTGAAAGAGAATTTGCTCACCTGGAAGAGGAGATACGCCCTGGCAAGATAATCAAAATAGTTCTTGGCGGTATGATTGCTGCCGAGATTGAAATCGTTCTTTACTCTGTTATAGCTTATGTACCTGCCTGGATTGCTCATCGCGGCTAGGGCCATCTCCTTGAATGTGGCCCTGTAGCTTATCCTGTTCCTTGCCAGTATATCCCGGTCTATTATGCTGTTGTATAACTGGGAGAGATAGAGCCTCGGCCGCTCCCTGCCTACAACTACCTGCGGAAATCCGCCTTCCTCGATGTACTTATTCAGAGCGTGCCTTGTCAGCCCGGCGCTCTTTGTGCTTCCGTCATAGGCCAGGCCGGCATACCTGAGATACTCCCTGAAACTGAATGGGAATAGCTCTATGCCAATATGCCTTCCCGTCAGGGCAGTGGCAAGGTCGGCGCTGAGCATCCTCGAATTCGAGCCAGTTATAAATATATTGTAGCCTGCCCTGTACAGCCTGTTTACGAATAGCTCCCATTTATCCATGTTCTGTATCTCGTCGAAGAAGATCGTCTTAAGGTCGCTTCCGTATAACTCTATCAGCGAACCAAGCAGCGCGTTTGGTTCCACGCCGGCCAATATCTCGTCGTCGAAGTTTGCGTAGCCGAAAACCGAATTCCGCAGGGCGAGATTAAAGAGAAATGATTTGCCGCATCTCCTGACGCCCATTGCAACTTTTATCTGCCTGCTCCTCACAAAATCCCTGTTTATCTCCCTCTCCACCACCTCTGTCTGGGCGGATTCCTGCTTAAGATCCTCCCTCTGGTCTATCAATACCTGCTTTATGTCCATGATCATAATATGATGCGGAAAGACTTATTAAACTTAGCATTCTAAATGCTAACTTTATAAATAAGGTTAGCATTAATATTACTAATCTTAGGAGGCTTGACGATGCATCAGATTTATACTGCTTCTATCGCGGCGGGCCGGTTACCAGCATGCGACTTCCTTCGCCATAAACGCGCTCTTCGGGATCGGGATACCGTGGGACTGGATCGTCATAATAGTGACGGCGCTTCTCGGGCTCCCTGGAGTCGCGATAATAGTGATACTGAAGCTGCTCAGGGTAGGGGCCTAGTTTTAGGTAAGCCACGCTTGGAAGATGGGGCTGTCAGCTGAACTCAGCCGCAATAGGGCAGGATGCTAGGTATGCCGCGTCTCCGCCCACATAGAGCTGGGACGGCGTTATCCTCGTGTAGTTTGACGAGCTGTAGTTGAGGAAGATGCTCGGCTCGCTGTTTGCGAAGGCTATGCACGTGGCCGCGTTCACGG
>JAJYXH010000039.1 GCA_021791075.1 Microcaldota archaeon | reverse complement strand
ACTATCCTGCCGTAGATGTTCCTTATCGACTCGGAGACGTACTCCGAGACATCCTTGCTGTCAACCACGAGCGTGTTGACGACGTCGAACAGCACCAATCTGTACATACTATCACTGGCAATATCTATTGAATAAACCGCTTCATTTTGCAAGCTCTATATCGGCCTTCTTTACCGTCTGCCTCTTTGCATGCGCGGCGAGCTTGACGGCCTTCTTGGCCATCTGGTACGCGAGCCTGTTGAGTATCCCCGCCAGTTCCGCTGCGGCTGACTCGCTCACCCTCTCCGCCCCTACATCCTTAAGTATCTTCTTCGCTGTAAGCTTTGTTATTGGCATAAGAAACAGGTTACATACGCAAAGAAGCTTAAAAAGCTTAGTGATTGGTGGTGCGATGTCCATAAGAGACCTCAGATCCGAAGACATTGACGGGCTTGCGGACCTCATAAGAGAGATATATGCCGAACGCCCTTCAGCCATGTGGTTCGAGAGCCCTCCTAACGGAGAGGCGATAAGGAAGCTCTTTGAGTACAAGATAAACGGTATAAGCGAAGGCAGAGTCATTGACATCGTATCAGAGGAGGGCGGGAAGATAATCGGTGAGTGCGAGGTTGTCAATCTGCCCGGGGGAGTAGGCTACCTGGGGATACTTGTTAGGAAGGGGTTCCGCATGCAGGGCATCGGAAAGTTCCTCCTCATTTCCGCATCTGACAAGTCGAGAGCGCTAGGTACGTCAAGGCTGAAGGTGGACGTAACAGAGGACAATCTCGATGCGATATATTTCTTCACAAAGAACGGATTCAGGAGGCTGATATGTGGAGATCACTCCGTCTCGATTAACGGTTCTACATACAGGGTGATCACCCTTGGGAAGGAACTCTAGCCGTCAGCGCGTCCTGTTGTAGGTGAAGAGCAGGCTTCCGCTTACCTGCGAGATTCCTGCATAAAGCGACTGGTTGCTAGTGGTAGCCGAGTAGTTAACGAGCCAGATCTTCGTGTAGTTGGTTCCTCCGAATGGGAATTCATAATAGTAGACTGCGTGGACTATAACGTTGTTGTATCCGGCAATGCTGACGTACGATGTTATTGCCGGATCCTTGACCGAGTAGGATCTCACTATCGCGACAGGGTAGGAGCCGATAGTGTAGTTGGTCCCGCTGATAAGACCGTACACTGTGCAGTTCGTCGTATATATTGTGTCCGTCCTGTTTACGAATCCGTACTTCGGATAGTCGAATGAGTAGATGAGATAGGTAGGGCACGGGGTCGTCGGATTGTTGATGAACGATGCGATGATATGCCAGCTACCAGGGAACTGGGACGGAGTCACGTTGGTTATATTTATAATTGCGTCGGGGTTGTGGCTCTGCAGGTAGTTGGTGACGAGGGTCACAGCCCGCTGCTCCGTGACGACGCCCTGGCTGAAGACATTCTGGAAGGCATAGTAGGCCCCCACGATTATCACTACCAATACGACAGCTATGATCACGGTCTTTGAGAGCAAGTCCATGCTGGTAGATAAGAAAGAAAACATTAAAAGGGTTCCTGGGAAAGAGGCGGAGTCGAAACTACTCCCTCTTCTTGGCTTCCGGCTTTTGCGCCACCAGTCTTACCCCTCCGTTAGGCGCGCGCTCCGCGGCATGTACCCTCCACCCTGTCCTGATCAGCTTGGCCGTCATCGAGGGGTCATGATGTGTCAGTATCAATACGCCTCCGTCGACAAGATGGCCAATAGCTTTCTCAAGGTATGCGTCGCCCTCTGCGGTCTCCCTGTCAACCTTGACTATCACAGCATCGAAGTGCTGGTGAAGCTCCAGTTCCATGAACTTGCCTGCATGAAACGTGCCGCCAAAAACCTCGGCATCGGCAACATTGAGGCGCACCGTTCTTATTGCAGCCTCGGAACTGTCTGTTCCGGTGATCAGGATCCTGTGATTCGGAAGGCCTCCGAGGAAGATGAGGTTGTTGCCGCCGTCCTCACTGCACTCGACGTGGAGGACCTCGTACCAGTCCTTGCGTCTAAGAGTTGGTATGAGCTCCACCATCTTGTCATGGGGATACCTGTTCCATGGGGCCGTCTCTCCCCTCCTTGGGCTATCTGCAAGTCTCATCCTACCACGATTTATATCTCTCTTTGGCACTTTATATCCCTTTGCTAAGCGCCTGTTCAAGTCATCATGCCTCTCTGAGTTCGATGCTCCCAGCATGCTCCTCCCGTAGCCTGAAGTTTGCGAGTGCCCTCTCAAGGGCCTCTTTCATGCCTTGTGGCATCTCAGCGCCTCTAATCACCTTCCCTCTCTTCTTGTCCTCGTACATTCTCACGTCGGCCATCCTCTTGAGCTCGCCAGCGACGACCTGCTCATCCCTCTCCGCAGCAGCTTCTGTCCTCTCCTCCTTCATCCTCCTGATTATGTCCTTTACCCTGCCTCTGCCACCTGACTCCAAATCCATAATGGTGGCGTAGCCCATAGCGGCGCTGAGCCCTACTTCACCAAGCGCCTTATTGAAGCGCTCCCTGAATCTCTCAGCCCAACCCCTGTTTGGATTCTCGGTTATTATTATGAATTCGTCCCCGCTCGGCCTGTAGGCTGTGTCAGGGCCATGCCTTATGGTGTGCCCTAGCTGTGCTGCGAACATCTTAAGCGCATAGTCACCCGTCGTATGCTTGTCATCGCTCATGTCGTTGATCGTCTTGAGATAGTTGAGGTCCAGGAAGATAATGCCTATGTCCCTGGCTTCTCCCCTCATAAAGTTCCTGATGCTGTCGTCAATGTCGCTCTCGTAACGGGCCAGGCTCCCCAGCCCGGTGAGCGTGTCCACGAGCGCTAGCTTCTTCAGCTTTTCGATCTCCGCCCTCAGCCCGACATTCTCCGCCTTAAGTGCCTCGTTCTCAAGCTCGAGAGTCCTTTCCCTTGGCGTCGCCGCATGCTGCCCCAATGCGGTCCGCTCCCCTTCTCTCGTCACTGCGACCTCGGCCTCGCGGGCAGGTTTTGTCCTCCCCCTTGATGTAGTTCCTCCATCCGACATGCCAAATCACGTTTATTGCCCATACCTGGAGGGTCACATTCCCTAACAGTCTGCCGGGTAGCTATATTAGGGTTTCCCTCATACTTATATCTATCAGTGCGTGCTTCGAAAGGGTCATGCAACCGCTCATAAACCTTGCCATGCATATTATGCTTTGGTGCACATATGTCCTTCAGAGACGGGGAGAAGGTCATCATAGTCCACTTCGGCGAGCTATGGCTCCGCGGCCACAACAGAGGGTCGTACATATCCAGGCTGAAGTCCAACATGCTCTCGATGCTCGATGGCGAGAGCTTCGAGTTCGAGCAAGTCTACGAC
>JAJYXH010000019.1 GCA_021791075.1 Microcaldota archaeon | reverse complement strand
TATATCCGTTCGGGTGCCAGTACACCATGGATGGCGAGACCTCCTGAAAGCTATAGAGGTCAAGTTGCTCCCCTATCGTCCTGTGGTCATTGATTGGCAGACCAGACCAGTTGCTCTTCCTCACTATTGAGAGGTCGGCCTTTCCTGGCTTTGGCTTCGACTCTTGGGCAGGAGAGGCCTTAAACTGCGCGCTGGCGCCGTATGTCCTCGACATCTCTGCGAGAGGATGGCCCTTGATGTCGACCTTGAGCTTCTTGTTCCAGCCGAAGGGGGATGATATTACATTTACGCCCTTCTTCCCTGCAAGAGCACGCATCTCATTGAGCACCTCTAGGGCCCTTGAAGGCACCTCAAGGTCGCCGCTGAGGTGTGCGAATGGATATATCACTATCGTCTCTATCTTTTGCTTCCTGGCGAACTCTACGGCTGCGTTTATTGCTTTCTCGACAGCGCCACTATCGTCGCCTTTCTCTATCGAAGTCAGAAGCAGCAGCGCATTCTTCACGCTGACCTGCTTCTCATCCGACTTCTCATACACCTTCGCCTCTGGCTTTATCAGCTCGTACTCTACCGAGTTGACATCAAGCTGGAGAATCCTCATCACAAATACCTAATTGCTCTACAATTGCGAATCAACTATTATAAAGATGCCCTATACGGCGCCTCACGAGTGCAGTCTACCCGATGCCGTGTGGATGGTCCGTGATATTGTGGGCAGCAAAAGATACCAATCAACCTACATTGACCTTTGATCCCTTGCTGTCAACCTTTCTGACAGTCACTTCCAGGGTGCCGTCCTCGAACTTTGCCTCTGCTGACTTCTCGTCAACCAAAGATGGAAGCGGTATGCTCCTGTAATAATCGCTCGAGGACCTCTCGCTGTAATAGTATCCCTTCCCATTCTGCTCTCTTGCCTTCTTCGTGGTTGCCTTCACTATGATCCTGTCCTTTACCACTGTAAGATCTATGTCCTCCTTCCTTGCTCCCGGCAGGTCCACCTTTACTCTTATGCTCTTCCCCTCGTCTATCATGTCTACCTCCGGTATGTTTCCTGAGAGGAGATCGGCGTAACCGCGTGGTATGCTGAAGAGGTTGTTGAAGCTCTTGAGGTTCCACAGCGGATTGCCCCATGCGCCCCCAGGAGATTCTACAATAGCATTCGGCTTCGCCTTGACAACTCTGCCCTTTTTTGTCATAGCACCACAATATCGACTTATCGAAAAAGTTATTTAAAGCTTGGGAGCAAGAGTGTAACCGGGGTAGACCAACGATGCTCTCACTGTCAGAACCGACTCTCAGCCTTATTCTCATTACCGCGCAACAATCCCCGCTGTGGTTGGAGATACTGCTTATGGCAGGGGTTCTCGTTGCCTTTGGCGTAGCGGCAGGATTCATCAGTAAGGGCACCGAGAAGCTCGAGGCGCTTGCCGGCCAGGGGATGGCGGGAGGGGTTATACTAGGGCTCATGGCTGCTCTTCCTGAGACCATATTCGTGGTGATAGCTGTCATACACGGCGCATATCCCGTAGCAATAGGCACTGCCCTTGGAGGAAACGTGATACTCTTTACCCTTGGCATAGGCCTTGTCGCGGTCGCATACTTCGGGAGGTGGAAGAAGGAGATAGTGATGAAGGAGGACTACAAAGTAGACGTCATGTTTCTCATGCTGAGCACCGCGGCTCTCCTCGTCCTGCTGCTCTACGGCAAGCTGGACTTGGTAACCGGGGTGCTGCTCTTCGCCATATACGGTGTATACGTCGTTTACAGGTACTCCCAGTCCCACTCGCGAATCATGCAGCACATGAGGACGGAGACTGGAAGAAAGGAGTTTCTCGAGGCGGCGATGCTCATGGCAGTAGGCATGGCCATAGTCGTGCTCTTCTCGAATCTCTTTATAGACACGATAATAAACGTTGCGGGAATCCTCGGGATCGGAGCGGTATGGCTTGCCCTTGTGATAACTCCAATAGCGTCGGACTTTGAGGAACAGCTCAGCGCCTACAGGCTCACGAGAGGCTCGGTAGGAGGGGGCTCTACAGCCATAGTGAGCTTCATAGGCGGAAAACTGGAGAACAACACTGTGCTTCTCGGAGTTATTGGCATCTTTGCAGCTGCGCCAGTCTATATCGCATCGACAGCATCGGAGTTCATCGCGGTGATAATAATAAACGTAATAGCGATAGGCTTCCTGGCAAGAGGCAGGTTCACCCACAGGCAGGGCTTATTTATGATGGCATTATACTTCGTGACCATAGCCGCGGCATTCATCGTATGATGTTTCCGATGTTTCCCACTATTGCCTGGTATGCCTCGCATGCGGTCCAGTTATCCGGCTCGCGCCCCTCGCTTATCAGCTTCCTCACGTCTACGGCGTCGGACGATGTCAAGATCGGGCCCAGATCGTAATCGGTCTCCCTGATGTTGCCGATCCTCCTGCCCCACATTATAGAGGGGAAGACGTTTCCGTAGCTGTCCATGAAGAGCGAGGCGTCGAGGCTCTTGCTCTTTATCGGAGTCTTTCCGGTGCGTATGTACTCGAGCAGCTTCCTCAGGAATACGCCTTCGACGACTGGTATCGCGCCAACCTGCCTTCTCCTCTTCTTCAGGAATGCGTTTACCTCGCCTGCCACTATCTCCTTCGAGGCATTTATCTCGAGATTCGTGTTGCTGTAGTATATGTCTGATATCTGGCCGAGGTTCAGGTGGAAGTCGTTGTACGTTATGTCAGGTATCTCCTTCCTTACCTCCTCGACGGTCCGCTCGAGCTGCCCCTGGTTGTTCTTGCTGAGCGTGTACCCGAAGATCATGAATAGGTTCTTGTGCCTCTTCTGCAGCTCCTTGAGCCCCTTGAACATCGCGATGGCCCTGTCGTAGTTTCCGGGAATGCCGCGGATCTTGTCGTGAAGCTCCCTGTACCCGTCGAGGCTCACCGTTATCGAGAGCTTTGATATACCCATCTCGAGCATCGCCTCGATCTTTTGGAGAACCATCTCCCTGTTGCATAGCGAGTTGGTAGGCATGGTCAGGAGATAGAGGTCCTTGCAGTTCTCCTTGAACGCCTTCACTATCTCGAGGACGTCGTTTCTCAGGAATGGCTCGCCTCCGGTTATCTCGACCCATCTGAAGTAGTTGTTCCTCGCGGCGAACTTCTGTATCTCCTCAAGGCTCAGCTCGTTCGTCGGCTTCATCTCCCATATGTTGCATGTGAGGCAACGCGACTGGCATTTGTAGGTTATTGAGAATGTGAGCTTGTACGGATGCCTGAGGCTGGAGAAGTTGCTCTTGAGAGCAGTCATACCGAGCCCTAGCATCTTGGAATCCACCATAGGTTGTCCCGTCTTTTAACAGTACAGTGTATATGATTTTCTTTATGTGACACCCTCCCAC
>JAJYXH010000081.1 GCA_021791075.1 Microcaldota archaeon | reverse complement strand
ATAACAAAATAACCAAATATTATCGGCCAAGGGATCTGACCTGGTGAACTAAGGGAACCCGCAATACCATTGAATCCCATAGTTTAGATAGTATATGTTTTGAGGTATTTATACTTTCCTTTCTTATATTATATTAATATGGACATTTATATATATAATTAGAAATTTATATTATTAAAAATCTATATTCTATGCTATTCAATCTGTCCTTAAGGAGCCCTTGTATTTTTTACAGAGGGATTAATATATCTCACGCCCGATGAACTAACTAAATATTATTGATCAAATTGAAGGGTGATTATAACGCCCTGTATTAATTCCAACCGTTATCCTTTAATGAGCCTACTTAATGAAGTACCATAGAAGCATATGCATAAGAGCGATATTAGGACCCGCCCTCGTTCTCCGCTAATTACAGTTAAGTTTCTTTGAGAATTCTAAATTGAGCGGTTGAGCTAATAACCCAATAACTCCATTACATGTTTGACGCGTTTACAGGCTGAGCAGTTGAACAAATTACGTATTATTCTCTGCTCATTTTGCATGGTAGGTATTCTTAGTTCCTCATCAGCCTTCTGATTTAGCTTTACTGGGCCCTCTGGAGTGACCGCGCTCGGGTATCTTTTACCCTACAACTATGCCCTCTTCTTTTGGCTGTTTAAGACGCTCCGCGCTATGTACAGATAGTGCCCGTCACCAATCTTCATGATGACGGTGCCTTTCTATCTGTATCTAATCATCTAGTCCTATTATGTCGTACTAAGTATGTAAACAATATAGCGTGTAAATTTCTTCAGCTATACACTTCATTTACTTCAACGATGCATCCCACATATCATTCTAGGGATGGTTGAATACTCCTAAAATGGTTCAATCATTAGAAATATTTAAAAATATGTGTAGTTATTTATTTCAAATTGGAAAAAATTCTCATGACAGGAATAAGCGGAAGTGGAAGGAAGGAACTCATGATGCGCGTAAAGGAAAATAAGGATGGGCTTTCACTGAACGCTTTCGACTTCGGTAATATGATGTATGAGCTGGCGAAGGAACTAAATTTCACGATCAAGGAGGAAAAGATCCTTGACCTATCCCCTATTTCATTAAGGTATTTGAGATCTGCCGTTTTTGAAAAAATAATAGCAGATTCGCACAAAAAGACGACTATAGTTGCTACACATGCCAGCTTCAGATGGAGGAAACATCTAACCTCAGCCCTCGATTTCCATTATTTACACCTGCTTAATCCGGATATATATGTAAATGTTATAGACAGCCTACCCAGAGTTTTAAGGAGGCTTGGGGAAAGCCCGCAATGGCGTAGCAAACTCAACAGTAAAGAGATATTAATATGGCGGGACGAGGAATTTCTACTTACAAAATCACTCGCAGAATATCAGAGGAAGAAATTTTACACAATACCTTTTTCCATCACTCCTTCCTCATTCCTAAAGTTGATTACAGGGATGCGGCGGTATAAGACGTATCTGAGTTATCCGATCACCTATGTTAACAAGGCAGCCAAGAATATGGAAGAAAAGGATGAATTCAGAAAGAAGCTGGAAGACGCAGGCTATATAGTATTTGACCCAGGATGGATAGATGACGAGTCTGGGTTAAGCGATGATGACAAGATAGCCTGCAACCAAGATATATACGAGCAGACCGTTATGAGAGATTATCAATTAATTGACCAAAGCGATTTCATCACAGTATATTACTACGAACCTGTTATGTCCCCTGGCGTCCTATCGGAGCTGATATACGCGTTTACCAACAATAAGGACGTGTTTGTGATTTTCAGGGGCCAACAAAGTCCATTTATGGTTTACTATTCGACGAATATATTTAAGGATGAGGATGAATTCTTCGAAAATTTAAAGGCCACCTACCCCTGCTGAATACCATTCTATGCCATCATACTGGAATAACAGGCTATTTGAGCAAAAGGTAGTGTTGACTCAGTGAGCTACTCCTCCGCTGAAGCTTCGGAGCTTCCTGATTCGTAGACCGACATCTGCTTGTATGGATATATTCCATACAAGCCCAAAGTAGCGATCTCCTCAGGCGTAAATTCGGGCTGCACCAGCCCTACTTTTATCAATCTCATCTTCCTTGTGCTTCTGGATGAACTGAAATCCCTATCCACGGTTAGGCCGCACGCATCACAGTGATATATGCGATCCGATAGCTTCATGTCATGCTTTATGTTCCCGCATCCGGAACACATCTTCGATGAGGGGTCGAACCTTCCTATCTCTATGATGTCCTTTCCATACCTCTCTGCTTTGTTCCTCAAATTTTGTTTGAAGGCATAGAAGGATACATCAGTTATGCTTTTGGAGAGATAGTGGTCATGTTGCACGCCCTGAACGTTGAGGTTTTTCATGAAAATGGCATCGTAACGCTTGGCTATCGCGGTCGATGCCTTATCAATAAAGTCGTCACGCAGGTTCCTGAGCTTCTTATATTTCCCCTCTATCTTCATCTCCTGCTTCTCGTTGTTATTCGATCCCCTATGCTTCCTTGAGAGCTGTTCTTGGAGTCTTTTTATTCTTTCTTCTACTCCAGTAGTTCCGCAAGTAGATTTCAGCGCCTAATTTTTGGGTATCTGAGGGGGTCGTTTTTATCTGGGAGGCATGCCCAGATGCTCGGTGATGATCTATGTGGAATAATCACAGAGCATGTGGGTACACGCCGCCCAACAGGAGGGTAACAAGGCTACTCTATAAACAGGCCTTCTCCATGCTGAACGGGCACCTCGTCATGCCCTGGGCTCCGAATTCACGCTTCGGGAGCGAAGGACTCCTGGAGTCCCTGGTCTACCTCTCACTGGGAAGGAGGTACGCGGAGTCAGGCCTGGAGGACCTGAGGTGCACCGGGGAGGTACCGTCAGCAGACACCTGCTCCGTCGCCTGAAGATGGTTGGAAGCGATGAAGCCTACGCTGCGCTCGTCCGGGCCAACGAAGAAGTGATCATGAAGTTGAAGAGGAGGGGGATGTTCAGGATGCCCGTGCTTGCGGCCATGGACCTCTCCGACGACAGGTTCTACGGGAAATACAACAAATGGGTACATCAGGCGCTCGAAGAGGGATGGGGGGACGAACCTCTTCTACACCCATGCCTCGCTTCACGTCGTCGAGCGCGGCAGGAGGGCGACCATATTTACGGTCCCTGTCCTTCAGCTCGATGACCATGCTCGGATAGTTGAGAGGCTCATACTGGAGGGAAGAAGGAGGGGGATAAGAATACACGCTCTCCTCCTCGACAGGGGGGTCTTCTCCGTGGACGTGGTGAACGTGCTCAGGCGCCACAGGGTGAGGTTCCTGATGCCGGCCGTGAAGAACGACAGGGTCAAGGAGGCGATCAAGGGCTACGACGAGGGCTACGACGAGGGCTACGACGAGGGCTACGACGAGGGCTACGACGAGGGCTACGACGAGGGCTACGACGAGGGCTACGACGAGGGCTACGACGAGGGCTACGA
>JAJYXH010000004.1 GCA_021791075.1 Microcaldota archaeon | reverse complement strand
TGGATTTTATCCTGTTGAAGGAATAACCCCCCGTCTTAGTGTCGAAGATGTAGAATCCCTTCTGCTCCTGCTCAGCCTCCTTGAGCTGCGTAAGCACCGTGCTCCCGGATATCAGGAAGGGGCTCCCGTGCGCCTTAGACTCTACACGTGAGTGTATGTGCCCGTTCACATAGAGGCCAAACCCCTTCGGAAGCTCATCGACGTGCAGAAAGTCCTTGCTGAAAGGAAGCAGCTCGTAGAGCGACTGGTGGAAGAAGAAGACATTGAACATCCCATCCATGGGCGCTGGCTTCTCCCTGTTTAGTATCTCCCTGAATCTGTCGTCTGCTATCCCGCCGAGGCCCCTTATCGCTATCTTATCATTGCCTTTCTGTATCACCACCTGCGCGTTTGTAGCGTCAACAAGAAGCCCTGCAAGACCGAGAAGGTCGACAGGATCCTCAACCCCTTCCGCTCGCCTCTCATGGGTTCCTGGTATTGCGACTATCGGCACGCTGGTGAAGTGGCTTCCCTCACCCCTGAACATGACAACCTTCGCGCCCCACTCTCTCCTGGACAGGTTCCTGAAGAGCGTTATCGCCTCGGCAAGGACGTCTGGACCTGGCTCACGGCTGTCGAATATGTCTCCCGGTATGAGAATTACGTCGGCCCTTTCCGCAGCCATGCCGAGAGCTTCCTCCGCCTGCCTGTATGCATCCTCCCTGAACCTCTCGTACCCTAGATGAAAGTCGGACAGCATAGCTATTTTCATGGGATCACACAACCATAATCAAGTCCTGACCAACAGAAACGTCTACTTCTTTATTACTTCAAACATATAACGCTTGCCCTTCATGTGCTCACAAGACACCTAAGGCCCAAAGGTGGATGGAGAAAAAGTCGGGCCTCATGCCCCTAACCATACCAGAGATCCATACGCATAAGTGGGCTTGTGGCGGAACATTACTATGGAGCGCCAAGTATGGTCCGCCCTAATCCTCCTCTCCACACACAGGCACATACTCATGGCTGATAGTTGACATAGGTTCTATTAGACAGAAAATTAGGAATATTCATGGAGAAGCTATTACAAGATGTGTAAGTAGCGTTTCCGAAACCGCATACAACCACCCCTCTCGTCGGGAAGGTCATCTGGCACGACTCGCCAGAACAGCTTACGCCGTTTCCCACACTAAAGTTGTATCCGTACTCGGTAGCATTGTAGGTAAAGCAGCTTGCTCCTGGATTGGCGTAAAAAGTGATCGCATTTCCACTCTCCGCTTTTCCGTAGGCAATAAACTCCGAAACATTCAGACTGTTCTCAGCGTATGTTCCGAATGGCGGGCTCGGAGAAGTCGAGATGCAGCTGTTCCCCTGCCACATAAAGTCTGAAGTTATGGGCAAATAGATGGCCGCAACCATGGTCTTGTTTCCGATGATCGGTATCGACTCGCTGTTGCTGCACCAGTTTCTGTTGTTGAACGCATTGCATAATGTATAATTGAACAACCCAATATCAGCAATGAAATTGCCGCCAAGGGCGTTGCTGGTGATGATATTCGTCTCGTCCCACGCAATCACAGCGCATCCGGGAGGCGGATTTGCTGTGAGCGTCACGGTGCTGCCTATACTTGTGTTGTATACCCCGAATGTCGGACTTGGGGTCGCTGAATGTGCGTCACACCCAGGCCAGAAGTAGCCTATGTATTCAAGCTGTGATGTGTTGGATGCAAATGCAACCTGAATCCCCTCTAATCTAGAGCCAAATGGCGGAGGAAGTTTCAATGTGGTCTCATTTCCGCAGTTGGTATTGCAATAATTGAAAGTGTATGTGGTAGTGTTAATTAAGAGATCACAGGTAAACCCGCTGCAGCTCTTGTCAGCCCCATTATAAACACTTACATTCCATGCCGCAACCCGGCATCCTGCCGGAACGCCGGAGCGCACGGAAACGTTCTCAAGCGTATTCTGGTTGAATGTCCCGAATGCAGGGCTCGGGGCGGCTGCAGATATGCAGCTGTTAGGGCCTATGGCGTTGTACGCTACGGGCACTGTCAGCGGAGTATAACCAGTAATAACCGTCATGTTCCTATTCACGGTAATGTTCTCCCTGGTCTGACACGCCTTCCCGATTAGTATGCCGGGGCAAATGATCGTTGGACTTATGTTAAAGATGCCTGTGTTCAGCTGATTCAGAGATCCGTTGAGCTCTACCCACACCGAAGGGTAGCAGTTGGCCGATAGATTTGTAGAGAGATCCACAGTGCTGTTCTGAGCCTCAGGATACTGCCCGTACGGCGGGCTCGTCGAAGGAAAAGCAGAACACTTCCTAAAATACATAAGTCCGCCATACGTGAGGTTAAATGTGGGCCCGAAGAAAGTGCTTGTGGTTGATGACGAGCTCGTACTCGAAGTCGAGCTTGTGATTGAGGTCGATGTGTCGTTTCTCAATTCTGAAACCTGCGTGCTGATCACTGCGATCCTCGACACAAGGCCTGTCTGCGAGCCGCTGTTGTACTGTATCCATAAATATCCGCTGAATGATTTGCCGATAGGTCCTGCCGCGGATGTGCAGCGAAACGTGAGTCCAACCTGATTGCCGCTCTGAAGCACCAAGTTGCCACTCAACGGCGTTATTGAGGGCGTGGTCGTGGAGTTTGCAGCAGTGCACGATATGCCGGTTACGGTTATCGGCGCGCCTGTTGTCTGCGCGAAGAGTATGCTTAGGTTTCCTGTGGAGCCGAGGACCTGCCCCTGGCAGAGGTATCCGGTATCTGCCACGCACGCGTTGGCCACCGAGTGCGGGGTGAAGACCCCCAAGGAGAACATGATACCGAGCACTACGGTTATGGCAGCCAGCGCCCACCCATAGGCGGTGAGATACTCTATTGCAGATTGCACTCTGTGCAACTTTTTGCGCTGCGTCCCGCCGACAGCCATAGGGATCCATCTCAGTATCTCCTTATAAAACCATACCCAAACCACCGATCCCGGGCGGATGCCGTAACTGCAGTCTTTAGGAAGAGAGGGCGCCCCCACCGCATCACCAAAGGGAATTAGGCAGGTCTCCTCCTTTCCGACCTCTCAACAAGTCTACTACGGACTTCGGTTAACTCTATCAGGTATCTCTTGAAACTCACTCCTTCACTCTTGTAGAACAAAGTCCAATGTGTCTGGAGCAGCTGCTCGTAGGCAAACAAGAAGTATCTTACCCCATATGTCAACCAACTTCGTCTTTATTCTCGCTTCATCCTGCACCTTGGGTCCCGTTTCCATTCTCCATCGTTTCTTATATGTGACGATCATATTTCCAAGCCCGATATCTTCAAGGCTGGTTGCGAAACACCAATCGGGATATGGCTCTGTCTCCCTGTCAACAATCCGCCCCACGATATGATTAAAGGGGTGTGGGGTCAAGGTATACCCCGCAGTTTAGTGCGGGGACGGAATTGACCCCACCATATTAACACTACACTACTTTTCTATCCTGAAGATAAAGAGTCTTTGGTGGCGAGTGGGC
>JAJYXH010000085.1 GCA_021791075.1 Microcaldota archaeon | reverse complement strand
GTCAGTGCACGTGCGGCTGCGATGGCGGCCTGGTGAGGAGGTAGAACCTGCTCTCCCCCTTGAGCTCCACCACGACCCTCTCGACTATGAGCTTGACCGGATCCTGCAGAAGCGGGACGCGGTCCGCTATGTCCTTGAAGCTCTCGAACTTCTTCTCGTCCCTCGCGTCGAGTATCGCGGCGAGGTGCTTCTTCCCGACGTTCGGGAGGAGTTCGAGCGAGTGCATCCTTATGTTGAGCGCGCCGGCGTTGTTGAAAAGGTCGACGAATCTCTGCTCGTTCTTCTTCACTATCTGCTGGACGGCGTTGGGCAGCTCCTTCTTCGCTCCCTCCGTCAGGTCCGTATAGTTTAGCCTGCTCTTTATCAATGAGATCTTATCCCTGTCCCCCTTGCCTATGTAGACGCTCTCGCCTACCTTCATCTCGGCCGTCTTTGGCACCGCCTCAAGAAGCGTGAACTTGTTCTCCCCAAGCAGCTGGACTATGGGCTCGGATCTGGCAGACGAGCTCCTTCCTATGGGCAGGTAATCGAGCACCATCGCGTGCTCCTCCAGATCCTCCCTTCTGTGCTCGCTCTCCTCCATCTCTCCACACCCCTTTGTAAAATCACTTCTTGTAGCTCTTCACTACATCGAAGATCTTGTTGACCGTATCTTCCTCTACAGGCTTCTTCTCAATTAGCAGTACCTGCTTGAGCTGCATGAGGTCGTTCGGCATTATCTCGACAACCTTCGCGGCTGTCTTCTCCCCTATCCCGAACTCCGCGAGCTCCTTCATCATCTTCCTTGCATCGCTTACGCTCAGCTTCGAGAACTTCTTCGCGTACTCCTCGGTTATCTGCTGCTCGTATCCGACGTCGCCGACCTTCTTCCTCTCCTCTAGTATCTCGAGCACCTCGGCGAGCGTGGCGACCTTCGTTTCGGACTTCTCCTTTCCTATCATGTTCTTCAACCGTTTCAGTGTATACATGGCAGGCTCCTTATTTTAAGCCTTTCGATGAAAGCGGAAGCAGAATGAATATCAATCGCGTCTTAACATGCCGTGCTTGCATTTACGTACCTACTAATTCCATTTACAACCCCGTAAGTATATATGCACCATCCGTCATGGTAGTAAGTCAGATTATAGCTGCCTTTTATGGTGCTTATAAGGTCCGGGTAGTAAGAGAACCTGCCGCCTCCGGATGGATAAGCTATCGCTCCAAAATCGTGATCCCTTATCTCTGCTATTATTGCAGAGTCGTTCCATAAGCCGTGTTCCTCCAGGACCCAAAGCATGCTTGGCTCAAAGACCAGTGGCTTGTTTGCGGCCAGGGCCACTCCTGGGTCTTCAACCAGTACGTTGCCGCTTACATTCCTTAGCCATACTCCTACAGTTTCCTGCGCAGGCGTGGAGGCGAAGACGGACATGGTGCTGATCACAGCTGTTGCCTCCATAAGGCTGAACATAATAAATAGCCAGAAGAACAGGTGGTAGGGCAGCGAGCTGCTCTTCTCTGAGAATATCCTCTCCATTCCGATAGAAGAGGCTATGCATGCCACTGCAACCATCGGGATCAGGTATACCATGCTGGACCCTGCCTTCATGATGCTTAGCGTACTCAGCGCCTCTGCAACAAGCGCTATCGCTATGAGCGGCAACCTTTTGCTGCGAAGTCCGATTGTCGCCGCAAAGAGGATCGGTATGATCAAGGTGAAGTAAGCGGCCATAGTCCAGGAGGCAATCGCATTCTGCCATAGCTCCGGAGTTATCAGAGGCAGCAGCAATGTCTGGAAAACAAAGTTTCCTCCTGTAACAAAGTTCAAGAAAATGGATACCAAGAGAACCACAGTCGCAAAGGTTCCCGCAAACTGAATGAGCGGCCTTCTCTCCCTGCTGACCACGAGATAAAGAAGTATTGCGACAAACATCACCAGGGCACTCTGCTTGAAGAAGAAGGCAACCGATAAAGACAGTGCGGACAGATATGCGTGCCTGTCCTTCATGCCCACCAACAACAGTGCAAGAAGATCGAAGGTCAACTCAAAGACCGTCGGATTTGAGAATAATGCCGGAGTCAGATAGGCTATCGAAAGAAAAAGTATCGCGGCGAGTGCAGAATAGCCCCTCTCTGCTCCTGCCAGGTTCTTCGAGATCAGGTATATCAATACGGAATCCGCGAGCAGCGATATCAGGGTCATAAACCTCAGATAAAGATACGGGTCGGAGGTTGTCACTACTGATCGGAATGAATTAATAAGGTAATAGAGGGGGGGATAATAAGTTAGCGTGTACGGCGCTGCCGAGGGTGTACCATACAGGTCACCAAGACTGCTAAAGGCGCTAAAGGCGTATATTCCTTCGCTATAGTCCAACTCGTATGGATATGCCAGGGCCTTAAGCATATACGACAGATTAAGTGCCGAGATTATGAGAGAGGCTATCAGGACAACCTTAAATGCCGTGCTGCGGCCGACCTTCATGCAGTTAGATCTCACACTCTTTATTTTAAGCCTTTCGTTGTATATCTCATAAAAGGTGTGTCATTGGACGCTCATTCAGTATATTCGCAAGTCCTTACTGAGATGAAGAAGCACATAGCCGGGAAAGAGGATACGATAGAGCTCATGTTCATAACCATTGTCGCGAACGGCCACGCGCTTCTCGAGGGGGTTCCGGGGGTTGCAAAGACGACGATGTGCAAGGCTATGGCCGAGACCATACAGGCAGATTTCAAGAGGGTCCAGGGCACTCCAGACCTCATCCCATCGGACATAATAGGCCAGACCTATCTCGATGACGAGAACAAGGTTCAGTTCAAGAAAGGGCCGATATTCACCAACATACTCCTTGTGGACGAGCTCAACAGGTCACCGCCAAAGACGATGAGCGCATTCCTGGAGACCCTGGAGGAGCGGCAGGTCACGGTCGGCGGAGTCGACATGCCTCTGCCAAAACCTTTCACGGCATTCGCGACACAGAACCCACTGAAGATAGAGGGCACGGAGCAGCTGCCGAAGGTGCTTGCGGACAGGTTCCTGGTAAAGATAGACGTGGACTATCCCAGGATGGAGGAAGAGGAGGAGATGATAAGGATCAAGGAGAGGGAGGAGCAGCAGATTGTGAAGAAGATAATTGCGACAAACGACATAGTCGAGATGCAGGAGAAGGCCAAGTCAGTGGTCCTCTCGAACGAGGTTGTGGACTACATAGCAAAGGTGGTCGATGCCACAAGGACTGATATTCACGCCGTGATGGGCGCAAGCCCGAGGGCCGATCTCGCGTTCATGCGCGCCTCAAAGGCAAGGGCTCTAATACAGGGCAGGTCTGAGGCCTCTATAGAGGACATAAAGTTCCTGGCGAGGTCTGTCCTGAGCCACAGGATAGCCGTCAGATCAACCGGGGGCATAGGCGTGCATGGCATAATAGACGGGATAATAGCCACTCTAAAGCAGTAAAAATCACAGTCAAAAGACAACGAAAGGTATTTAAATAGGTATCTCTATATCTAAACTTATATCATATTAATTGTATGAATTGGGCGAGAGAATGAATATACCTAGAAGAATGAATATACCTAGAATGTTGAAGTTCATATATTACGCTTTCATGTTCTCTACTGTAGC
>JAJYXH010000053.1 GCA_021791075.1 Microcaldota archaeon | reverse complement strand
TACAGATAGAGAGCACGATAAGCGAGCTCGTCTCCCTCGAGGACAGAGGCCGAGGTGCCTATCAGTAGTATTTAAATAGATATACGTTTTATTAGAGAGTAAGAAAAAGGTAGGTATGAATGAATGGAGTTGGAAAGTTTAGACTACAGAGCGCTATGGAGTACCTGATGACCTATGGATGGGCAATCCTCATAATTGCCGTAGTCCTCGGGGTCCTGTACTACCTTGGAATCTTCAACGGTGCGGCATCGCTTGGAACAGCTTGTATACCAGTGGCAGGGTATCTCTGTCAGACACCATCGATGACCTCGAACGGGCTGCTCAGCTTCACTCTGGGCCAGAACACTGCCGGAGTTCAGTACAACGTCGCACTTGCATGCGCACAGGTTTCCAATGGGCAGGGACTGCCGGTTGCCAACAGTGGGCCATGGTTCTACGTCCAGAAGACTGGAAACGTGATCAATGCCGGTAACGGAATAAACTATACTGATTCGATCTCGCTGACGCCTGGAGAGCAGATCTCAGTGACGGGGCTCACGTGCTTCGGCACGACAGGAACTGTCTTCAACCCCGGCTCGATCGGAGCACAGTTCTCAGGAACACTGTGGTACAACTACACTGCAACATCGACAAACTCGCCTGCAGCAAACGCCCTGATCGTGAAGATGGGAACGATAACCATCAAGACGTCATAACCGTAGCGGCATAATTTCAAAAGGGTCATATGGCCTCTTGGCCTATGGCCTCTTTTTCTTTTTTATTTTGAGGCCCTTCAGCGTAGCTCATTCCCGTAGGAAAGATTTTTAAGAGGGGAATGTACATATGGTACTATTTACGTGATTAAGATGGCCATATTCAAGAGAGATCCGGTGAAAACGTCTATAAGGAGAGCGATAAGGCTGGAGTCCAACCATGACATGGAGGGAGCGGCTAGGGAGCTCTACAAGGCTGCAGGGAAGAGCGAGGATTACATGGAGAAGCTGGAGCTTGCCATGGGGAGCTCTGAGAAGGCCGAGTCCGCCGCACGTGAAGCCAGATTCCTACTAAAGGCCGCCGGCAGGGGTGCCGACATACACGAGAGGTACGACGCAATTGCAACACAACTGCGGTGCTTCAGGCTCGCGGCTGAAGCGGCAGAACTGGCCGGAGACGTTGGCAGGGCCATGGAGATGCGGAAGTCCCTAGCAGGCGTGCCGTCATTCAGCCTAGTAAGAAATGGAGTTGACTTGAGGGTCTCTGATGCAAAGGCTCGGCTGAGAAGGTAAGAAAGAAAAAATAAAAAAATAAGGAATAAGAAAAGAAAAAAGTAAAGAAAAAATAAGAAACCTAGAACGTTAAACCGGGCGGGATTTATCTCCTCCTTGAGACTCTTCCTCTCCTGTTCATCTTAGTTCTTGCTACGTATCCATTCTTGTCTATGAAGTAAAGGTATCCATCCTGCCTAGAGACCTTCTCGCTTCCAACCTTCGACTTTCTTCCTCTTGGGTTGTTCTTCATAGGGGTCCTCCACGCATATCCGTCCTTTCCAAGGTAATACAGATATCCGTCTTCTCTTTCCACTTTCTCCTTTGTCAATCTTTCTACCATTCAATTCACCTGATAATCATATCGACGTATGTGTTTTTATACCTATTCTCGACGGCTCCGTCATCAAATAAACAGAATAGTTGCAGAAGTACGACGTGATTCGCATGTTGCCGCGTGCATATTTTCCGTCTCCGCCGGGAATTTGCGCTCGATTTTATATCGACAAAGACGCAATCGCTAGATATAAATATTCGAGAGAGAAGAACTCTAATGCCATGGGCATGTGGTGTAACTTGGATAGCACGGCGGCTTGCGGAGCCGTAAGTTGCGGGTTCAAATCCCGTCATGCCCGCTAATCTGGCTCTCAGTCAGCCGACGAGTGAGAGCCGTGACGCAGACGCGTATGGCTGCGACTTCAGATAGTCGATATCCTTCGAGAGGTCCTCGCCCATGAGCCTGACGAACCTCACATCCGATATGTGCAGACCGGTAATCGCCAGCTCTATGTCAGGCGAGACGTCGCTCGCGGAGTCTGATTGTATGAAGTACGAGTCGAACATTCCAACTCCCGTGTATCTCTTCAGGAGCTCCCTGTAGGGGATTGACGACGGCCTGGTGATCGTAAGTACGTGCTCTCCACCGTGTGCTGGAATCTGAAGTTTTGAAATATCTATAAGGTCTATTGCCATCTCGATCTCCATATCAGCCTCAAGAGCCTCGAAGTTGATCCTCTGGGTCTCGGGATTTACATTCCTCTCGAGGTCGTCCCTGCCCTCATACTTGTCGCCCGTGAATTGGCTTATCAGGTTATCGGCCAGCTGCGCGCTCGGAGTTGCGGCCCCGCGGAGAACCTTGTCAACGAACCCCATCGCCCCGCAGTCGGTGTGCGGAGCTATGACGACCTTTTCTATCTTTGCGGACGCGAGAATCTTTGCTATTGACCCTTTAAGGGTGTTAACGTTTGCCCCGGCGTTCCTGAGAAATAGCGTCCTTCCGTCATTATACGTGCTGTCGAGATACTCGCTTAGCCTCCTGTCCATGCACGAAATTACAAGACGATTCTGATTATCTGCTCTCCCAGTCATGCTGACCCCACCCATCTTCAGGCCCTCAACGGCCTCCTTACAGCCTTTGGCGTGAAAGGCACAGATGTTACTGACATATCCCTCATGAATGGGTGCTGCGTCAGGTAGTCATGATCGATTGACATCACTCTGGCAGTCCTCTCGAAGAACTTGTTGGAGTCCTCGTCAAGGGAGACGAGCCTTATCTCCCTGATCCCGGCGCCGTGGGCTATCTCGAAGTCGATCGGGTGATCGAACGCGCTCTGCGTCTGCACTACGTATGCCCTCGTCTCCTCCGCCTTGTCTCCCAGAGCCATCCCGATGATCTGCTTCGTGGTGAACATGTTGGTCGGATGCGTGTAGATCAGCACTGCCGGAGAGTCATGGCTCTTGTCGTACTGGCTCAGGTCACGGGGTTCTGGAGGTATCTCCAGGGTCCAGTTGTGTATCTTGGCCAACGGCCGCAGGAGGTGATACTTCATCTCAGTGTTTATGTCCTCAAGCTCCTCCCTTGTGACAGTCGACTTGTCCAGGCGCCTCATCTTCAGCTCGTCCGCAAAGTGCCTTATTATTCCCGCATAGAGCTGGCTGCTCGCCCTCTTCTCGCCCTGGAAGACATCATAGACAAAGTTGACCACTGCGCATCCCCTGTGCGGCCTTATTGCAAGCGTTATCCTCTCGTCTTCGCCCTCTGGCTTGTACCATGGCTGTATTATCTTGTTGAGAATCATTGCGGTGAAGTTCATCTCCCCGAGGAGCTCCTCCGCAATCGTTCCCCCGTTCCTGAAGATGATGGTGTTGCCGTGCCTCTGCAGCCTCTCGGCCTCGTGCGTGTACCTGTAATCCATGCAGAGAACAGCGAGCCTTGTTATCGGATTCTCAGGTGTGGAATGGAGAAAGAAGTCGCCGCTGTGGCTATGGGATCTGCTTGAGTCCCTCAAAGAGGAAGCGAGTTCGTGGAGCCTTCCGTTGCCGCGGTTGCCTGAAGATATCGCACTGGAGTCCTCGCTCTGGGTCACTTATTCACCGGAAAAATATATTATCTACAGTGAATCCCCATCTTTAAATAGTTTTGCTAAGAGAT
>JAJYXH010000032.1 GCA_021791075.1 Microcaldota archaeon | reverse complement strand
TCGGTGTTATCGGCGTGATCTTCATGCTCTACGGCGCAATGCTGAACTACATCCTGGGCAACATATACAAGTTCGTCCTCTACGATGTGAAAAACGGGGGCAAGGTGCCCAAGGGCCTCACAAAGGACCTGCTGATGAGCGGGGTCAGGCAGAAGAAGAACAGGGGATCTGTAGGCATACTCGGAGGCAACATGCCGGGCGGCTTTGGCGGGCCGATGTAAGGACTGAAAGCCTGTTCCTGCCTAAACACTAATAACTATATGTACATCCTGATGCACATAAACTTTATAAATATGTACATCATAATGTACATGGATGGCCTATGGAAAGCAGGACGCTTGAGGAGTTCAACCACTGGTGGATACGCGGGAAAGTGGACCCGGACCTGGCCCTCCCGTTTAAGAGGGACATATACGCAGGGATAAAGAGTGCCATGAAGAGCAGGTTTATTCTCTCCATCACTGGCCTCAGGCGCATAGGAAAGTCAACGATACTATACCAGCTGATGAGCGACCTTATTGGGGATGGTGTCGATGCGACTAACATACTCTTCTTCTCTTTCGACGAGGCGCAGGCAAAAATAGGCGAGGTACTCGACAGCTACATGGGACTACAGAAAAAGGACCCGCGGGAAGAGAGGGTCTACGTCTTTTTCGATGAGATACAGAAGTGCACCAGCTGGGAGAATGAGATAAAGAAGTACTATGATCTCTATCCAAAAATGAAGTTTGTAATAAGCGGATCGGAATCGCTCTTCATAAGAAGGAGAACCAAGGAGACGCTCGCGGGCAGGATATTCGAGTTTACACTCGGCACATTCGCCTTCGCCGAGTATTTGAGATTCCACAAGGTGGAAGAGAAGGACTTCAAGTACGAGGCCAAGATCAACCCGCTCTTTGAGAGATTCATAGCGTACGGCGGATTTCCCGAGACATTCAGAGCTGATGGCGATAAAGAGTTCAAGGAGTATATACAGGCGCTGGTAGTGGACAAGATAGTGTACAGGGACATACCGCGACTCTTTAAGATAAACGACCCCGAATTCATGAGAACGATGCTCGAGGCCATAGCGACAAACCCTGGGATGTATGTAGACTACCAGTCCTTGAGCAGGCAGTTTGGGAAGGATAGGCGAGTCATAAAGAGTTACATCTCGTATCTGAAAGAGAGTTTTCTGATCCGGATGATCGGTAATTACAGAAAGGGCAGCATGCCCTCGCTGAGGAAACAGAAGAGGGCTTACCCTGCGGATAATGCCATAACGCGCCTTTATAAGGCCGGTATAGACTCTGACTTTTTCGGCAGGATGGTGGAGACAGCCGCGATCAACAAGCTGCGTGCCGACGCTTTCTGGAAGGATGGACGGGAGGTTGATATCGTGTACGAAGGAAGGCCAATAGAGGTAAAATACCAAGAGTCTATAAAGTCCGAGGACTTTGCGTCCTTGCGGGAATTTATGTCTAGATTCGGCCAGACAAGCGGCGTAATGGTAACCAAGCGGGAAGAGAGGGTGGCAGATCTCAAGGAGGGAAAGATAAGGATGATTCCTGCGCGCAAGTTCATGCTTGACGGAGTCTGATCGCCGGGCGGCTTTGGCGGGCCGATGTAACTCTCCGTACCTCATTCTTCTGGCATTAGCGAAGTGGGTACAATACCATTATTAACCTTCCCATAGCCATATACTAGCAGGGAAAGCAGCTTAAGGCTACTCAGGTAATTGAATGAGATATTATACTAATTCAAGGATGAATTACAGTCCGCACGGTTACTCTGAGGCACAGCTCTAAACGGCTTTTTCTGAAGTGAATGAGGGTGCTGGAAGCAACCATCGCGAAGAGATCTTCGAAGACGCTGCCTAGCTCCTGCTCGTTCTACATAACGCTTAAAATGGTGTCATAATGGCAAAAACTTATCTGGAAATTGTAAAGTACATGGTAGAGGCAAAGTTCGTGATAGACGGCATGGTGGACAAGCCTGACATAATCGGCGCTGTCTTCGGACAGACAGAAGGTCTTCTCGGAAACGAGCTCGACCTCAGGGAGCTCCAGAAGAACGGCAAGATCGGAAGGATAGAGATAGACCTCCAGCCGATGGGCAACAGGACCCATGGAAAGCTCTATCTCCCAGCGTCTCTTGACAGGATAGAGACATGCATACTCGCCGCTGCAGTAGAGGCGGTAGACAGGGTAGGCCCGTACGAGGCCCAGTTCACCGTAGAGAAGGTCGAGGACACAAGGTCCGAGAAGCGCAGGAAGATACTTGCAAGGGCAAAGGACCTCGTCAAGATGATGATGAACGCAGGCCTTCCCGACAGCAAGGAGATCGCCGAGCTCGTGCAGTCTGACGTGAGGGCAAGCGAGATAGTGACCTACGGACCGGAGAAGCTTCCTGCCGGGCCGGACATAGCGAAGAGCGAGGAGATAATAATCGTCGAGGGAAGGGCCGATGTGCTCAACCTGCTCAGGAACGACATAACGAACGTCATAGCCGTAGGAGGCGCGACGAACAACATCCCGAAGACGATAATAGACCTCTGCAACCAGAAGGAGGCGACGATCTTCGTCGACGGAGACAGGGGCGGAGACCTGATAATAAGGTCGCTCATGAGCGTCGCCGAGATAGACTTCGTCACAAAGGCTCCGGACGGAAAGGAGGTCGAGGATCTGACCAGGAAGGAGATAATAAAGGCCATAAGGTCGAAGGTGCCTGTAGACCAGGAAGCCTCGGCAAGGCAGCAGAAGCAGCGCATTGCACAGAGCATGCAGCAGTCAGCACAGCCGCACCCTGCACAGCAACAGGCGCAGAGGCCGCCACAGCCGGCCCCGGCGCCAAGGCCGGCGGCTCCTGTCCAGGCTCCTGCCAGGCAGGCATCATCCACGGCCCAGGCTCCTTCGGCAAGTAGCGAGTCGGCGCTCCCGAGGATAGAGCCCCAGGTGATCTCGAAGGCAGGGGCAGAGTCCACCCCGCAGCCGGCACTGCAGTCGGTGATATTGACGCAGCTCTCAGCAGGGCTCGACGAGCTCGCCGGAACACTTAGGAGCAGGCTCTACGACCAGACCGGTGCGGTTATCAAGGAGATGCCGATAAGGGAGCTCCTCGTCGAGGTGCAGGATTCGAACGGCGCGTACGCCGTGGTGCTCGACGGAGTCATAACGCAGAGGCTCGTGGAGCTCGCGAAGGAGAAGGGCATAAAGGCCATATACGGAAACAGGGCCAACCCGTTCCAGAGGAAGGAGAAGGACATAATCCTCTACACAAAGGAGCAGGGCACGCTTTGAATAGTCTGACATGCTTAATTCCTCCTCCTGGCACCTGACGCCGCAACAAGCCAGATAATGTTGCGGCGTGATGTATAAGCAGGTGCAAACATGGAAATAGCAATAGATTTGGGAAAGTGGAAGAGCTACGTTGTTATGGAAGACAACGGCAAAATTGTAAAGGAAGGTTACGCAGAGACGACAAAAAACGGATTCTCTACATTCTTTGGCAGGGTGAATAATCCGAAGATTATAGTGGAGGGGAGCAGTACGACTAATTGGATTGCAAATATGTTTGAAGATTACGACATAACGGTTGCGCATCCTGCAAAGGTGAGACTTATCGCGTAATCTGTAAAGAAGACCGATAAGATTGATGCACACACACTCATGGATCTCTATAAGAAGGACTACCTTCCGAAGTCTTATCTGCCTTCTAGAG
>JAJYXH010000076.1 GCA_021791075.1 Microcaldota archaeon | reverse complement strand
GTTGGAGCTTAGTGTCTGCCTCTGGCAGTAGTATCCTGGCTCTGTTATACAGGCATTTGAGATCGCATGGGGCGTGAAGACGCCCAGATAAAACAGGATTCCCAGCACAACCGCGATGACGAGTATGGCCCACCCGTAGGTTATGAGATACTCCATCGCCGACTGCGCTTTCGATGAAACCTTTCCTAAAGGTTTCCGGTACCCCATCGCCGACTGCAGTCTTGAAGGTGCTCTTCCTAAAGGCTTCTTTTGCTTGACCTTCTTCCCGAAAAGTTTATCACTCTGGGAAGTCTTCTTCGTCGCACGGCGTGGCCTGAGCATGCAAACATCTTTGCAGTAGGATATAATAAAGCTTTGCGTGTACTAAGACCTAGAAACTTGACATTTGAACTCAACAGGCCTGTTTTTATTTCATATCAATGGAGACTCCAAGATATTTTCGTCATCAAGGCGTTTTCATGATTTCGTTATTCAACATACCTATATTCGCTTTATGACTATTTGTCAAGTTCCTACTAAGACCGGATGGCTTTTGTCTGAGCCAGAATAATTCCGTGGTAACGGCTTACCTTCCCCTGAACTTCCTCGAGTCTATCATGACCATGTGGTAGTTCGCGTCGAATCCCAGCGATGACTTGAAGATCTCAGGATCCAGCGTCATCGTGTTGTCGGAGTAGGGGTCATTTATGTAGAACGCGTCCTTGTCGTACCCCTTGACCACGATCCAGTGCGGCGATGACTCCATGTATGGATTTATCGTATTCGCGTCTATGAGCACTATAGGTATGTGGCTGCTCGAGAGCGCCTTCTTTATCGTATTTATCGTGACCACACCATGGTCCTCCTCGACGTTCTGCGCTTCTGACTTCGCCTTGATCTCATTGTACGACGCCGTGAGAGTGTCTAGGTTTATGTTCTCGTAAACTGCAAGCTTCTTGTCGTATCCCTCGTCCTTAGTATTGCTCACTATGCAGACATCGGCACCCCTCTTCGCTAGCGCGTATGCCAGTCCATACTTTGATCCGTGCCATACGCTCCCATTGACAGCCTCCTGCCAGATGTCGTACTCCTGCTCCTTCTTGAGCGGCATGTTCTTGTTTATGTACTTGAGCACCATCAGGGCGCACGCGGCCGAGCTGGTGAAGTCTTCCGTCTGGGGATAATGAGGTATCTCGAACATGACCTTGTCCTTTATCTTGGCCTTCTTGTACCTCTGCGCCATTCTGGCCTTCGGCCCGTTCTGCGCTCTTGCGGGCCTTGACTGCTTTCTTGGCCTCGCCCTTGGCCTTGCGGCCTTCTTCGACTTTGGCCTTGAAGCCTTCTTCGCGCCATTATTCCTTGATTTTGCCATGTTTATCGCCTATTTGAGGTGTGCAGGGGAGGAGATTTGTTCAACTGGTTTTTGAACTCCCGCAGGCCTAAGCCAGCGGATCTTGAGTCCGCCGCGTTTGACCAGGCTCCGCCACCCCTGCAGCACCTATTAATTGCAATACATATTATTAAAAGACTTGAACCCGATAACCCATTAACCTGAACTCATATTTATAGTTTCTGTTTGTCTATTCTAGACATATCGCTATGTTCCGGTTTTACCCGGTTTCAACCAAATAGATATTGCCAGACCCCCTTAATAAACACTCATTGTAGTTTGTTCACGTGTATCCATGGAAATAAAGAAGATTGACGACGTAAGATACAGGATAGAGAAGGGAGCCGAACCTGGGATGAATACCGGAGTGACGCTCTATGCTTCTGAAACTCTACTCGAGAAAATAAAAAAGGACCACACATTGATTCAGGCCACAAACGCGACAACCCTTCCAGGAATTATTGGAAATGTTTTGGTGATGCCCGATGGGCACGAAGGGTATGGCTTTCCAATTGGGGGCGTGTTTGCATCTGATTCTGAGAACGGAGTTATCTCCCCTGGAAGCATAGGTTTTGATATCAACTGCCTTCATCCAGATACAGAAGTAGTTGATAAAAATGGGGCATATCATAGGATGTGTGATCTTGAGGGGAAGACGTCAACACATTATACCCTTGATATAAAATCCGGTAAGACAATTGGTGCTACTTCCATTCTCTCCCTCAAGAAACGCGGAAGTTCAATCCTTAAGATACAAACTAAATGCGGAAGGGAGATACTTGCTACACCAGACCATCCACTGCTTACGCAGAATGGCATGATGCCTGCAGGCCAGCTTAGTGATAATGATTCGGTTGTCATATATGGATTCCGGGGACAACGATACACTAAACCCGAACATAAACTAGTCTTATCAGAATCTATGCTGATAGAAGTTATGAAGAAACTTGATATAACAGACAGAGGAAACGCCAAGAATCAGATCCTTAACTTTCTAAGGGAACGTAACTTAAATGAGATTTATGCTGATTCTGGCAAGCTTCCGATTCTGATAAAGTTAATTGGATTTGTATTTGGGGATGGCACAATTCCTGCATTAGCAAAAAGTCCTGGAAAGAGCAGGAGTTTTTACACGTCATTCTATGGCAAAAAAGAAGACTTGGAAGACATAATGTCAGATGTAAGAGAGTTGGGATTTGAGTGTGCTATACATAACATAAAAAGGCACCATCACATACTTACTAGATACGGAATTTCTGATTTCGACTTTGAAGAAATTTCACTTAAAGTTGCATCTTCAGCATTTGTTGTCTTAATTGCTGCTTTGGGCACCCCCATAGGAAAGAAGGCGTCACAACCATATAGAATACCCACATGGATAATGTCCGCTGAGAACTGGCAGAAGAGATTGTTTCTAGCCGCTTTTTTCGGTGCGGAGATGACCGCCCCGAAAATCCATAAAAATGGGTATAATTTTTATGCGAATACTTTTAGCGTTAATAAATTGGAATCGTTAAAGACTAATGCTTTTGAGTTTATTTACGACTTTAAGAATTTACTAACATCAATGGAAGTGGAAACTACAGCTCCAGTCGTAGTAGACGGATATAGCCGGAACGGAATTGATGGAAAGACTATGGGAATACGCCTTCAAGTCCTTTCACATACTGATAACCTCATTAGATTTTTTGAAGAGATTGGTTATACTTACAACAAAGAAAAGGAGAGATTGGCCAGTTTATCTGCAATGTATCTCAGATACCTTGAGAGTATACGATTCAAACTTGCTTATACAAGTAACTATGCAATAGAGATGCACAATTCAGGGACGAGTACAAAGACGATAGTATCCGGGTTATTGGATGAAGGAGTAAGCCCTAGCTTTATAACTCATTCTTGTCAAGGCAGGGAAGGAACGCCGCGGGTCTGGGAAAATGCGGAAAAGTTTGACCAGTTTGTCGATAAGCGCGAACTTGGGAAAAGCGGCTATGTTTATGATGACATAATAATGGTATCTGAGCGACCTTATGACGGATATGTGTACGACCTTACAGTGGACAATGAAAATCACAATTTCTTGGCGAATGGAATTGTGGTTTCAAATTGCGGCGTCAGACTCATAAAGACAAATCTTTCTGAAAAGGAAGTCAGGGCGAGGATAACGCAGCTCTCTGACGCATTGTTCAAGAATGTGCCGAGCGGCGTTGGCAGCAGACTCAACATAGGCCTGACACCAAAGGACCTTGAGAAGGTTGCGGAGGAAGGCGTGGAGTTCATAATCAGAAAGGGCTTCGGAACGGAAGAGGACATTGAGCACACCGAGGAGCTGGGCCACATGGTTGGTGGTGACTTTTCTAAAGTCAGCCAGATGGCGAAATCGAGGGGGCTTACGGAACTTGGAACTCTCGGTGCGGGAAACCACTTCCTGGAAGTCCAGAGGGTCGAGAAGCTTTTCGACCAGAAGGTAGCGAAAGCGTATGGTTTATATGAAGGTCAGATAGTGGTAATGGTGCACACCGGATCGCGGGGATTCGGACACCAGACGTGCAGCGACTATCTAAGGCTACTTGAGGAGTACAGGGCCAGGAAAAATATAAACCTTGTAGATAAGGAGCTCTGCTATGCAAGGATAGGGGATAAAGAGGCCACGGACTATCTCCACGCGATGAAGTGTGCAGTCAACTTCGCGTTCACCAACAGGCAAATAATAACGAACTCGATAAGGAGAAGCTTTGAGGATACGTTCGGCAGGAGCTCCGACTCGATGGGCATGGAACTGCTCTACGATGTCTCGCACAACATAGCCAAATTTGAGGAGCATGAAGTTGACGGAAAGAGGACGAAGCTCTACGTGCACAGGAAGGGTGCGACAAGGGCTTTCCCGAAAGGAAGGCCGGAGGTTCCTGAGAAGTTCAGGAATACCGGACAGCCGGTCCTGATTCCTGGAAGCATGGGCACCGCCAGTTACGTGCTCTGCGGGAAGGAAGGCTCGATGAGGGAGACGTTCGGCTCCGCATGCCATGGAGCAGGCAGGGTCATGTCGAGGCATCAGGCGCTCAGGGATATTCCGGCATCGAAGACCTTCGACTCGCTGAAGAGCAAGAACGTCGAGATAAGGATAAGGACGAGGAAGCTCGTGAGCGAGGAGGCAGAGTGGACGTACAAGGACGTGGACGAGGTTGTCAGGGTCGTCGAGGAGGCAGGCATAGCCGGAGTGGTTTCCAGGAACATCCCGATGGCAGTGATAAAGGGTTGACCGGTCACTTTGCATCAGAATCTAGTTCCGAAACCGCCTGCACAAGCCCGGCATGCGGGAAGAGCTGCGGGAAGTTGCCGCGGGGCTCCCTCGTCTTCGGATCCACGTGCTCCGCGAATAGCAGCTGGTCGGTCGAGTTGCGTATAAGCGCCCTGAGCACGCCTTCTGCCTTCTTCCTCTCTCCCAATCGGATGTAGACTCTCGCAAGCCACGTGCTCAGGAGGGTGAAGGGATATATGACTCGGCCCATCGAGTCGGCCGTATACCTCAGGACAAGGCCGTCGCCAACCACTAGGTCCCTCTCTATCCGCTTTAGCGTGGAGAGAAACATTGGGTCCTTTGCATCAATGAACCCGTAGAGCGGCAGAGTCAGCAGAGCCGCATCCACCTCCTTGGAACCATAATACCTTGTGAACGTGTTCTCGGCCTTTGAGAACCCGTTCCTGATTACGTCTTCCTTTATGCACTCCCTGAGGCTCTCCATCTTCCTTGCAACTTCAGAATATCCGACCATTCGTGCGATCTTTGACGCCCTGTCGGCAACCACCCATTGCATGACCTTCGTGTGAACAAAGTGCTTGACGACCTCGCGCTCCTCCCAGAGGCTTGTACTGGGAAGCTTCCATGAATTGCCCGTCCACTCGATTATCGCTTCTACCGCCCACCAGTTCTCCAGCGCATATGTCACATCGTTGTTCCTGCTTATGTAGGTATAGAGCGCATCCATGAATGCACCCTCGGTGTCCATCTGGGACTGTACGTATGCGGAGTTGCCTACGCGCACCGGCTTGGACCCGTGGTTCCCGCTGAGCCATTCCATCTTCTCTTCCGGGGGCGGCGACGTCCCGTCGATCGAGTAGAGCGGGTGGTTGAAGCTCTTTGACGAGGGATCGAGCACACTGACCATGAAGTTTATGATCCTGCGCGCCTTTAGAATGTAGCCTATGCTAACAAGCGCCTCGGCTGCATACGCGGCGTCCCTTATCCACACGTACCTGTAGTCCCAGTTCCTGCCCTGGCCTATTATCTCAGGCAGGGATGTCGTAGGAGCGGCTATCACGGCCCCCGAAGGAAGATACATCAATCCAAGGATCACGGCGACCGACCGACCGTATGCTTCCTTGAATATGCTGACCTTCCTGGCAATCCTCAACTGGGCACGCCAATAGCCCTTCGCCTTGATGAGCGCGTCGTACGGTTCCGGGTAGACGAAGCCGGAGTTGCTGAAAAGGCCGTACCTCAGGTCCTTCGAGTAGAGAGCGAAGATGCTTCCCTTGCCGGGGGCCATCCTAAGCATCCCATCCTCCATGACTTCGTACTTTCCGTTTATGCTCACCTCCAGACCTTCGTTGGATCCTGCGTTCTTGAACGTGATGCCTCGCTCGCCGTACCCTATCCCAGGATTTATCATGCCATAATTGAAGATCGGATTTATGTCTGCAATAAATGGAACTGTTGATTCATAGAGCCTCACTATGCCGGTATTCCCTATCGGCAGGAAGTCTATTGACTCCAACTTTCCCCTGCCGGTCCTGAATATGTTCCTGACTATCAGCGTGTGGTCAATGTATGAGGTCTTGAGCCTGTACTTTGACTCAGGCCTTAGCGAGAAGTGGCCACCTCCGACATGGTCCAATATTCTTGAGAATATAGAAGGCGCGTCGAATTTTGGGCACGGAAACCACTCTATGCTGCCGTCAGACTCTATCGCCCCGGTAAATCCGTTTGACAGGAAGACGCGCCTCCTGTCCGACTGCCCATCCTGTCCGTAGTTCATAGGCTTATCTCCTCTTCGAGCGCCCTGAGATTCCCGATCAGCTTGCTGGCCATCGGTGACGCGGTCTTGTTGAGCATGAGCGAGAGCGACTCCCTGGCCATGCGGTAGTCGCCCTTCCTTATGAGTCGCCTGGCAAGGTAGTAGAGTGAGTTAATGTGCCCCTTTGAGAGCACCGGAAGGATGTACCCAGATGAGGGTTCGTGACTTTCAACGGCATACGCCATTTGAGCATATGCAGAAGTTATATCTCCGGCCATGGCCACCTGCATTGCCGCAAGGGACTTCGCCGCCTGCGAATACCTCTTGAGCTTTATGTCGGCCATGAACTCTGTAAAGAGCCACTTCCTGCGCTCTTCTTCGGGCATCTTACTGAAGAGGTATATAGAGTGGAATAGCAGGCCCTTCGCCTTTGACAGCAGTGCCATCGAGTTGTGCTTGTTCTTGTTCGGCTCGTCGTTCCTGTTGTCGGCATTGCGGTACATGAACCCCCCCAGCGAGTAGTTGATGTCATCGTAGATGTAGTCCGAGAGAGTGTAGTAGATGCTTCCCACGCCGTACATGACCTTAGGGTCACTCGACTGCGCAAACGGTTCGAGTGAGGATGTCAGCGAGTCCCAGTCCGTTCTTGCCAGGGCCGATGCTGCCTCGGATACCGCAACCCGGAATGAGCTGTCAGGCTGAAGGTCCTTGTCGTCGGAGTCGTGGACATAGAACTCGCAGAGATGGCAGAATGACCCATCAGACTTTGGGGGAATGAGCACTGGCGATGTGCACGCCGGGCAGGGCCTCTTCACGAAGGTTGACTTCCCGATGGCAGACATGCCGGCATTAAAGTCCATGCTAGACCTTCTGAATAAAGGAATTTAATGCTTTCCGGGCGCTTCCCTTTTCCGGAGCACAACGAAGAGGTGCATCCTGTCGAAAGGCTCTATCTCGATGGACTGCACAAGGTCGAACTTTGCCGATACCTTCCTGAGGAACTCCTTGAAGACCTCCGAGGGCTTCTTCGAGATGTCTATGCTCTGAGACTTGATGGCCACGTACGCAATGCCCCTGTCTTTAAGCAGATCCGCATTTCTCAGCAGTATCTCTGCCTGGTCCGGCGAGGCTATGTCCTCGTACAGGACATCTGCCGTGCCCACATCGTCCGCATATCCTTCCACATTTCTAGCGTCATGAAGCATGGGGAATATGTTCTCCCTCGATTCGCAGACCTCGATGAGGTCCCTCATGCTCCTCTCCGATATCTCTATCGCATAGACACTGCCACTCGCGCCAACTATGTCACTGACGTGGCTTGCCGTGGTGCCTGTAGCGGCGCCAAGGTATAGGACCTTTGACCCGTCCTTTATCGCCATCCTCTCCATCCCGTTGACTATCGCGGCCGCGAGCTTGCTCCTGTATGGGTTCCATGTGCGGTACTCGGTGTTGTCTATCGTCACAAGGTCCTCATCGTAGACCTTCTTGCCCCTGACAAGATTGACGGTTGCAAGCCTTCCGTCAAGCCTGTATACCCCGTCGAATACCTTCTCAGCCCTCATAGTTACACCGGCCAGACGCGTAAACCCATCGTCAGCAAGTATTAATATGAGCTATGATTATTAATTGTGGTGCCGCGATGCCAGTTTCCACACAGATAGGGAAGCTCATAGGCGACGTGCTGATCCTTAGCCGCGAATCGAGCGGGCTCGGCGACCTGCTCTCAAAGTCGGGGCAGAGGATGAAGGTTGCATTCAACGCCGATGAGGTCATAGCAAAGGACGTCTCGTCGCGTGGAGCGAGGATGAGCCAGGCCGATGCCGCGGTGATCAACAGCGGCAGGCCGTATGTGGACAACAGGCTCAGCGATTACTCCGCATTTCCCGAGCTCATAAGCTTCCACAAGTCGGGATTCAAGAGCTGCGCGATAGTGCCGATAAAGGCCGATGGAAAGGGGTTGGGGATACTCACGCTGGTATCGAAGGCCGAGGAGGCGTTCGACCAGCAGGTTGTGGAATCGGTAACGGTCCTTGCGGACGTGATAGGTAACGAGGCGTACCTGAAGATCGAGAAGGAGAAGAGCCTTAACGTGGCCAGGTACTTCGACGCCGCGTTCAACAGCATACTCCCGCAGGTCCTGATCGACAACTCGGGATCGATAATAAAGGCGAACAAGGGCATGCTGAACCTGATCGACAGGCCTGCCAGCGAGGTATCGGGAAGGAACATGCGCGAGTTCTTCTCACTCTCCGATGACGACCTGACCTCGATCTCGCGCGGGGCTCCCGTAGAGGCGAAGAGCGCACTCTACGCAGACAGGATATTCGAGATAACATCTAGCAGGGCGAGCGACAGGCTCATACACCTGCTCCTCCAGGACGAGACCGAGGCGCTGGAACTCGACGAGAAGGCGAAGCTCTTCGACTACGGCGACGAGGTCTACATGCTCCTTGACGGCAACCTCAAGATGCTCTGGGCAAGCAGGAACTCTAAGAGGATCCTCAAGACGGATCCGGACGCGCTTGTCGGAATAAGGCTCACGGACATGGTCAGCGATCCGGAGGAGCTGCAGCGTCAGGCAAAGTCGATGCCTGACGGCCAGATTACAAGGCGGGCGAGGCTCAATCTCGGGAACGACCTCTTCGCCGACGTGAAGCTAACTCTGCTGAAGAATGGAGCCGCATACTCTTGCATCATATCAAACGACTACGAGAGGAAGATCAATGCGGCGCAGAGGGTCGCGGGGGACCTTGTGCAGTTCTCCGGAGACATCGTGATAAGGATGGATAAGCTGGGGACCATATCCGGCATCAACAAGGCCGCGGAGAGAATACTCGGATGCAGAAGCCAGGACATGGAAGGCACCTCGGTCTCATCGTTATGCGCGGACAGTGAGAGCCAGAACAGGATCAGCGAGGCATTCGCGCTCATGAAGAAGAGCGACTCGGTGACCGATATGTTCCTGAATATGTCCGGTAAGGGAGAGAACCCTGAGATCCCAGTGAACATGAACCTGGTGGGCCTTCTTGACGAGAACGGCAACCAGGCAGGGTACTTGGGAATAGGCAGGGAGCTCATGACAAAGGTAGAGATGGAGGAGCTCAAGGACAGGCTCGGCGAAGCGGAGCAGCTCGAGAAGAAGCTCAAGGCCGAGAGCGACCTCAAGACCCAGTTTATATACAACATATCGCACGACCTCAAGACTCCGCTGACGAGCATAAAGGGCTACTCGAAGCTCATGCTGCAGGGCGAGTTCGGGGCCATAAGCGAGGACCAGAAGGGCTCGCTCGAGACGATACTCGGCGAGGTCGACAGGCTCATGTCCCTCATACTCCAGATTCTCGACGTAGCAAAGCTCGCGTCGGGAAAGATAAAGCTCGACATCCAGCAGGTCAGCTTCAACGACATAAAGGAGAACGCAAGCGTCAAGGCTCTCGGCGAGAGGGCGAGGAACCAGGGGCTCGAGTTCGAGATAAACGTCGACTACAGCGTGCCGGAGGTCCCTGCCGATCCGAACAGGCTGATACAGGTCATAGTAAACCTCATAGACAACGCGCTCAAGTTCACGGCGAAGGGGAGCATAAAGGTAAACGTTGCCAGGAAGGGAAAGACCGTCAGAGTGGAGGTAACGGATACGGGAATAGGCGTGAAGGAGGATGACCAGAAGAAGCTCTTCAAGAAGTTCTACCAGGTCTCCAGGAAGGATCTCACGATGCAGCCGAAGGCCGGAACCGGACTCGGCCTCTCGATAGTCAAGGAGATAGTGAATCTACATGGCGGAAGGGTTGGGGTCACTTCGGAGGTCGGAAAGGGGAGCACGTTCTGGTTTACCATACCGCTTGAGAAGAAAAAGAAGAAGCACCAGCAGGAAGACGAGAAGCAGCAAGGATGAGGTGGGGAGCGGCATTCGCATAAGCCCGGTGACACGTAGGAAACCTCGGGGCAGGATACGCGACCATAGTGACTATTCTTGGGAATTCGGATAGCTTCTATATTCAGATAAACGCGCTACAGAAAAGCCTTTTAACTTAACCTCGCTACTCGAAGTGGAGAGGTTAAGTTGGTGAGAATATGGAGGGACAAACGGTGATACGCACACGGGCTTTGGATGGAATAGGGATGTCGAGGCACTCTGAGGGAGATCCGCAGGACAGGATACGGGAGCTCGAGGAGGAGCTGGCAAGCATAAGGAGAAGGCTGCTAAGCGTTCCGGATATGGACAGGCACTATGCGTACCGCATGCGGGTGAGTGTCAACAAGGTTGTTGACTCAATCGCGAAGAGGCTGCATCAATAGGCGTCGTATCCGTTTTACGGAAGGAAGATTCCACATGCGCCCTCCGCACTTGCCGTCTGGTACTGGGAGTTAAGGTTGTCGTAGCTCGCACCGCTAAATTGCCCCATGAATGTGGCATTGACGGTTGCGCCTGTCTGCGCGTTGACGTTGAGGGAGAGCGCATGGCCGGAGGTATAACTTGAGTGGGATATGATGCTGTAGACCACATCGTAGACCGATCCGGATACATGGCTTATGTTGTATGTTACGTCATAAGGAACCGTACCCGATACATTGACAAACGTGAATTGGCCAGACGGGGTTGGGGGTGTTCCCGGGGGCAGCGTCGATCTATACTTTATGTACGTGGAATTGTACATGATCGGCGTGCATGTTGTGCCGTTCTGATAGAGCTTCTTGTAATTGTTCATCAGCTGGCCGTAGATGCTCTGGTTCGCAGCGGCCATCACCTGTGCATTTATGCTGCCGGCATTAGAGACCGTGGTCGCTGCCGCAACGGTGGTTGTGGAGGTCGACTGCGCGCCGACTGTGTTTGCGGTAGTAGTTGCATTTATAGTGGTAGTAACCGGGGACGACGCGGCTCCCACGTTTAGGGTCTTGATTCCGGAGCTTACCCTGACTCCGAACGCGGCGGGAACTGGTATGAGCTCTATTATGGCGACACTGTTCGTCCCGGAGAGGAGTTTTATCTGCAGGTCTGCATTCGAAGCCCCGGATCCGCTCACATTGATGCTGCCTCCCTTTGCGATGGTGAACGAGTATATCGGATTGGAGAGTATGGGAGTTCTGCTGAAGTAGAACATGTATCCGGCAGAGCCGTTTGCGCTTACAAGTTGCAGTGCGTACGGCTGGGCCGAGCCTCCGAGCTGGAGCGTGACGCTCTTGTTGAACGCGAGCTGCACGGTCTGGTTCGAGCTGAGCGAGTATGTTGCTGAGGACGCTCCTCCTGAGACGAAGACGTATGATATTATAATCAGTATTATCGCGGCTATCGCGACGTAGAGGAGCATGAGGGGAGGTCTTCCGCCCTTAGCCATCGGAGATGCGAATGCCGTCCCCTTTGAGCCGCCTCCTCCGAATAGCTTGTGCTGTTTCTTAGCTCCGAACGCCATACCCAGAATATGATATGCGCAAGTTTAATAATCTTATGAGATTCTCAGAGAAGATCGTCTACTGGCTGCTGGTCTCAACGATATTGCCGTCAAGGTCGTAGGCCTTCGCGCTTGTTGGGTCGAAGACGCCGTTCCTGAGGAGGGGCATCGACCATTCCCTGCCCGCGCCGACCCTTACTCCGGTTATCAGGCTGTTGAATGCTGGAAGTACCACAAGCCTGGCCCGCTTGTTGTATCTCTCGTAGCTCTCCGCGGCTCTAGGGCCGACCCTGGCCACGAGCCAGCCCTTCTCTGCGGCGCCGTTCACATCAATGGCTATGTGCGAGTGCCCGGCGAGCAGATAGTCCTTTGACATCGCCCTCTCCGAAGGCATCGCGTTTCCGTGTATCATGGCGATCCTCCCGACCAGGAGCTCATTGACCGGGGATATGCCAATGCCAATCCTCCTGAGAATCTCGCCGATGTGCGCATCGTGGTTACCCTTCACTATCGTTATGTTCGTCTGCCTTAGGGGATGGAAGAACGATGCTATGGCATCGAGCTCGTCGCGCGGCGGGTAGCCTATGCTCTCCTTGATGTCGCCCAGCATTATGATGCTCCTTGACCTCTCCTTCCCGCATATCTCCAGGAGCTGCTCGGCCATCCTCTTTGATGCGTCTGGGAAGTGCATTCCCGCTCTTGCGAGCTTGAACTCCTTGCCTATGTGGAGATCGCTCACTACTACTGTCCTGGGCTTCTCTATCAGCAGTGCGGGGCTTCCCTTGATGAAAGAGAGCGGCATGATATGAGAGTGGTTATATACATTTAATAATGGTTGGCTGAGATAATTAGCCGATACGATGGCTTCACAGGGGGCACTGGGCATTGGAAAGCTCTTCGGGATAAGCATAGAGCTCCACTGGATCTTCGTAATCATGATGCTCTTCTTCTTCATCCTGAGCCCCTACCTCGGCTTCCTCTGGGTCCTACTCTTCATCTGCGTGCTCATACACGAGCTCGCGCACTCCGTAACCGCGATAAAGAACGGCATACGCGTGAGCAGGATACTGCTGCTCCCGTTCGGCGGAGTCTCCGTCATAGAGAATGTGAAGCTGGATCCGAGGATCGAGTTCAACGTCTCGCTCGTCGGGCCGCTAATGAGCCTGCTCCTCGGAGGCATCTTCGGGATCCTTGCCGTGGTCTTCCCGCCCGGCATCGTGCAGAACATAGTGCAGTGGCTCTTCGTGATAAACATCTTCCTTGGCGTCTTCAACATAGTGCCCGCCTTCCCGATGGATGGTGGCAGGATATTCAGGAGCTACCTCCAGAGGAAGCGCTCGCTCTACGACGCAACGATGATAACCGCAAAGGTTTCCAGGGCGGTGCTCTACGCCTTCGTGGCGGGCAACATCGCCTTCCTGATAATGGGTTTCGGTTACCCGCTTCTCTACAGGGAGTATGTGGTGCTCATCGACGTGATAATCGTCTTCTTCATCTACGGCGGCCTGAAGTCGGAGGAGGAGAACGTCACCATAAGGAAGGAGACCGCGGGCCTTACTGTAGGCGATGCGGTCAGCAGGCACTACAAGCTTGTCGACCCGGACGCGAAGGTGGCGGATCTCTACGAGCTCGTCAAGAGCAGCGGGGAGCATCTGCTGATAACCAAGAAGGCGGATAGCTACGCGATCGTCGACCTCAGGAGCATGAGGGGCATGTCGGCTGACAGGACGATAGGCGATGCCGCCGCTGTGATACCGAAGATAGCGGCAAAGTCGAGCGTGGCGGACGCAATGGGGATCCTGGGGGGCAGCGAGCTCGGGGTTGTCGCTGTGGAGAAGGACGGGAAGCTCTTCGGGATAGTCACCTTGTCGCAGCTCCAGACCCTTGTGGCGCTGCGCAGGTTGGGCAAGGGAGCGAGAGCATAGGGAGCGAAAGGATTTTAAGCGTTAAATGCGAGCGCTTTATCGGCGTTACGACCAGTTGATACGTTGCTGCATCTCAAATCGCTCAGCATAGACAGGTTCAAGTCATTCAAGCATGCGGAGGTCCTCTTCAGCCCCGGCTTTACATGCGTCGTGGGCCCGAACGGAAGCGGCAAGAGCAACATCTGCGACGCGCTCCTCTTCGGGCTCGGGGAGAACTCGATGGGAAGGATGAGGGTGGGCCATCTTGACGAGCTGATAGACTTCAGCCTAAAGAAGAAGCACGGCGAGCAGTCCAAGGCGCACGTCAAGCTCGAGTTCGCCGGCGACGGTGAGTACACGATCGTAAGGACGGTAAAGTCGGACGGGAAGACAGAGTTCAGGGTCAACGGGAAGCATGTGGCCAGGCACGAGGTCATCGATATCCTCTCGGCAAACAGGATACGGGCCGACGAGACGAGCACGATAACGCAGGGGGAGATAAACAGGATCATCTCGCTCAGCCCAAAGGAGAGAAGGGAGCTCATTGACATCGCTTCCGGGATAACGGAGTTCGAGAGCAAGAAGGCAGACTCGCTGAGGGAGCTGGAGAAGGTGAGCCAGAGGATCTCTGAGACGCAGGGAATGCTCAACGAGAAGGTGGGTTTCCTCCGCGAGCTCGAGAAGGAGAAGGAGTCTGCTGAGAGGTACGTCCAGTTCACGTCAAAGCTCAGGTCGCTCAGGTACAGCGTGCTCGTGGCGAAGAAGCAGGGCCTGGAGCTCGCTCTCGACGGCTACACCAAGGAGATGGCGATAACGGATTCGAAGAAGGAGGAGGCCGAGGTCAAGAGGAGCGAGATAGCGAAGAGGATGGCGGACTTTGAGATGGAGAGGCAGTCCATAACTCACGAGCTCACTACAAGCTCGACGGCCGCAAGCGAGGTGAGCGCGAAGCTCGAGGCGATTAACAGGGAGCTCGCTACGCTCGAGGCCGAGATAAACAGCCACAACAGCTCGCTGATAGAGATAGGCACGTTCACCGAGGGTGCCGAGAAGGAGATGGCAAGGATAAACGCAACCCTCGAGGCGGGAAAGGCAACGGCAAAGGAGCTATTCGTGAAGATATCGCAGCTCGAGAAGGAGGCAGGAGTTGCGCCAGCAACGCCGGACCCGGCAACGGCCTCCGAGAAGGAGATGGAGGCGCTCAACAAGTCGATACAGAGGCTGGAGAGGCAGATCTCCGGGTGTCAGGACTCGATGCTCGAGATCGCGACCGAGGCATCGATAATCAAGAGCTCGAGGGATGAGCTCTCGTCTGGAATATCCGAGTATACCGATCTCGTCAAGGAGAAGGAGGATGGCATCGCAGGACTCTCAAAGAGGATCGATGATGCCAGGAAGAGGATGAAGGCGCTCTCTGAAGAGGCGAAGAGAGCCGAGTCGGAGCACGAGAGGATGGAGAAGGAGCTCGAAGCAGTTGACGAGGCGCTGATCACGCTCAAGGAGCAGAGGTCAGAGGCTGCGGCGAGAGGGGGCAACATTGCGGAGAAGATAAAGGCCGAGTTCCCCGAGTCGAAGGGATTCTACGGGAGGGCATCGCAGCTCTGCACCTACGGGCTGGAGAGCTCGCTCGCCGTGGAGGCCGCGGCGGGTAGCAGACTCGAGTACTTCGTTGTCGAGACGATTGAGACAGCGGAGAAGATCATATCCTTCCTCAAGAAGAACGAGCTCGGCAGGGCGACGTTCATACCGATAAAGGACGTAAACGTAGACACGAGAGAGTCGGAAGTGAAGGGCGCAAAGGCAGTCATAGACGCGGTGAAGTTCGACAAGAAGTTCGAGAGGGTCTTCAGGTACATACTCAACAACACGTACATAGTTGGCGGGGTCGAGGAGGCAAGGAGGCTCGGAGTGGGAAGGCACAGGTACGTGACCATTGACGGAGAGCTGATAGAGCAGTCCGGAGTCGTATCCGGAGGCCACTCTAAGAGAAGGCTCTCGCTTGCCTCGATAGAGAACCAGATAAGGGAGATGGAAGAGAGGAAGAGGTCACTCCATGCGGACAAGGCAGATGCTGAGGAGTCGGCATTCGCGGCGAGGAAGGGGCAGGCAGCAGCGGAGATGGAGGTCGAGTCGCTTAACAGGGAGATGTCGTCCCTCCAGTCAGAGGTTGCAAGGGCAAGGAAGGCGCAGGAGCAGGCCGAGTCAAAGGCCAGGGAGGCCGCGACAAAGCTCGATGGCATAGAGAAGAGGTCGAAGGCCCTTGCCGCGGAGAGGGCCTCTGCAGAGAAGGAGCTCGAGTCATCGCAGGACTCGCTGAGGAAGCTTTACAACGATGCGATAGAGGCTACCAAGGAGATGGCGAGGCACGGCCTCGGCAAGGCCGCCCGCGAGAAGGCGGAGAAGGCCAGGAAGGAGCTTGAGGAACTTAGGATAAAGCTTGCCGAGACCAAGAAGGAGTCGGAGCTTCTTGAGTCGAGAAAGGCGGATCTGGAGAAGCAGCTTGAGGAGAGGAAGAGGAGCGGCAGGAGCATCTCCGAATCGATATCGACCAAGAGCGAGAGGGTCGGGAGGCTTAGGGAGGAGAGGAAGGAGGTCGAGTTCAAGATCAAGAACAGCGGCGCATCCCACGGAAAGGCCTATGCGAGGCTCAACAGGGTGGCTGACGAGCTCCAGAAGCTGAGTGAGGACAACGGCAGGATAAACGCGCAGCTCAACGAGATAGACAGGCAGCTCGGCGACGCGAAGGTCAAGAGGAGCCAGACCGAGACGAGGCTCAGCGACATATCGGCCGAGCTTGCAGCGTACGGGGATGGAATAGAGCTGATAAAGGGGGATTACGAGATAATGGAGCGCGAGGCAGGAGTCGTGCAGGCCCGCTTGAATGAACTGGGCAACGTCAACATGCGCGCGCCGGAGCTCTATGAGGAGAAGAAGAAGAGCGTTGACGAGGCCTTGCAGAAGTCTAACACGCTCGAGCTGGAGAAGCAGGCCGTAATAAGAATGATAGAGGAGATAGAGTCGAAGAAGCTCCAGGTCTTCATGTCCACGTTCAACGACGTCAACAAGAACTTCTCGAAGCTCTACAACTACATCTTCCCGGGAAGGGCGTACATAGAGCTGGATAACCCTAACGATCCGTTCAGCGGGGGGATCGAGATCAAGATAACAGATGCCAACGTGAGCAAGGCGCTGAGGTCGATGTCAGGGGGGCAGAAGTCCCTGATACTCCTCATGATGCTCTTCTCGATACATCTCTGCAAGCCCTCGTCCCTCTACGTCTTCGATGAGGTTGACTCTGCCCTGGACAAGGAGAACTCGAAGAAGCTCTCGCAGCTGATAAAGGAGATGAGCAAGGAGGCGCAGTTCGTCGTCGTGAGCCACAATGACTCGCTGATAGTGAATGCCGATACCGCAGTCGGGGTAGTAATGACGAACGGGGAGTCGAAGGTCGTGGGGCTGGAGGTCTCCAGCATAACTAAGAGCGCAAAGTGATATCCGGTGTTTGATTGAATGGCAAGAGGGCGGCAAGACCAGTGCGTAAGCAGAACAACATGATGCTCTGGATACTATATGCAGCGCTAGTTGCGCTCATCCTGATATATGTTCTGCACAACAGCGCGGTTCTTGGCGTTGCTGTTGTCATACTGATAGTGGTAATTCTTTTTGTGGAGTTCA
Source organism: Microcaldota archaeon (assembly GCA_021791075.1). Classification (GTDB taxonomy): domain Archaea; phylum Micrarchaeota; class Micrarchaeia; order Micrarchaeales; family CABMGC01; genus JAKAVK01. The sequence continues at coordinate 6,263 of JAJYXH010000076.1, read as the reverse complement.
GGTACAGCGTAAGGGAGGAAGGAGTTCGGAAGACAGTCATAGACGTGGCCCTCGCCCTCGCCGCAGTAGCTGCACTGTGGATAGTGCTCATCGTGGTCCTGCAGACCTCGTCGCCCATAGATGTCGTCTCGAGCTGCAGCATGCTGCCGGTGCTTCAGAGGGGCGAGATGGTCTTCCTCCACGGGATACCTAACATGACCTCCTTCCTCCGGACCCACGGCATTCCTGCGGTGAACGTCAGCAGCGCCGCCTTCTCGGCCTTCCTGTCCAACATCAGCGGCGAGTTCCTTGCATATTATCCGTACGAGAACGGCAATGTAGGCCGGATAACAACCTACTATTATTCGGGGGAGCAGGTCGGACTGTACAACCTGAAGTGCCTTGATATAAATAGCGAGCTCGGGCAGCCCGGAAATGATGGACGCTGCTATGTCCCTCAATCCGCGCAGCGGGGCAATCTGATAAAGTACAACTACGGCATAGGAAACGTGAGCATAAACGGGACTATTTACCAGGAGGTCTACACCTCTTCGATAACCATAGCAAACACCACGATAGCGGAGAACTACTCCAACCCGATAGTGATCTACAGGACGAATGCGAGCGACGCGTTCACCGGAGACATAATACACAGGATATATGCGGCGATGCGCGTGGGAGGAATATACTACATCCTGACAAAAGGGGACAACAACCAGGTGCTTGACCTGCAGGCGCTTAATTATCCGCCTTCGCAGAGCAACATCGTGGGCTACTACATAGGCGGAGTGCCATACCTCGGATACCTGAGGCTCATAGTGAGCGGAAGTTTCGTTCCGGATCCGCAGTGCAATCAGGTCGCGCTTAGGGGTTAGCCAGGACGGCGGCTCATCCGGATAGTGACAATGCCCGGAGTGCCGGGGTGTTGGTGTCTTGACTTTATGTACCCATCAAAGAGTAAAGAATATATATCTTCTATACCCTTACATGATCATGGAATTTGAGGCTTTTGCAGGTTATATAAAGGCCAAGAAAGAGGATCTGCGGCGCTTAAAGGTGGACAGGAGGGAGTTCGATATACCTTACTCAAGGGATATGATATACTCAATCATAGGTGGCAGGAGGACTGGAAAGACCTATGCGATATATGATCTGATACTGAACAAACTGAAGCTTGAAGACGATGAGTTCCTCTTCATGAATCTTGAAGACATAGAGTTGGAGAACATCACCGCCGCGGAGCTGGCCGATACCGTGAACCTTCATCAGCAGCTCTATGGAAAGCTCCCTGATTTCGTGATCTTCGACGAAGTGCAGAGCCTTGACGGGTGGGAGCGGCCAGTATATTCGTTGTTTGAAAAGAAGCGCTACAATATTCTGCTCACGGGCTCCTCATCGAGGCTGTTGAGCAAGGAGATAGCCACCGAATTGAGGGGAAGGAGCCTTACCTTTTCGGTATACACCCTCTCATTCGGGGAGGCGCTGGCGTTCAGCGGTATGACACCTTCCATTGGCGGAGGGATTTCCAGCTACGAGAAGAATAAGCTTGGGTTTAGGCTTAACAAGTATCTTAGTTCTGGAGGATTTCCAGACATAGTGCTCGATGATAAGATAGCGGACAGGTTTCTTAGGGAGTACATAGACCTCGTCATCTTTAAGGATATTGTGGAGAGGCACGGAATAAAGAATACAGCGGTGGTCAGATTCCTAATAAATGCGATACTATCGTCATATGCAAAAGAGTTCTCCGTTAACAACGTGTACCGGCAGCTGAAGAATGACGGGATCCGAGCGGGCAGGAAGGCAGTATATGCGTACTCCGCGCTTGTGCAGGATGCCTTCTTCTCATTCTTCGTAAAGAAGTTCTACTTCTCGAAGAGGAAGTCGGATCTATCGATACCCAAGGTCTATCTAAACGATACGGGACTGGCGAAGCTGGCCGTTATGGCCGGAGAGGACATGGGCAGGCTCATGGAGAATGCGGTGTTCCTTGAGTTGAAGCGCATACAGAATCGCAATCCAAATATCGAGATTTACTATTATTCTTCTACTTTCGGGGAAGTGGATTTCGTCCTTAAAGAGGGAGGGGCTCTGAAAAAGCTGATACAGGTTACTTACGCCTCTAAGGTGCAGGAAATACGCGAGAGGGAGGCAAGGTCCCTTCTCTCCGCGGCCGAGGAACTGAAATGCAAGGATCTTTTAATAATAACGTGGGGATATGAAGGCTCCATCCGATCCGATAAGAGAGCCATAAGGCTTGTGCCACTGTGGAAATGGCTTCTTGAGTCGAATCTGGAGTCTGCCGCAGCCGGATCAAGGAGCAGCAAGTGATGCTTCAGGTCTGGTTGGTGCAGAGTGGCGGGCATCCGACATTTCCCAAGGAACTCAGATTCAGTATCTTCGTGTAGGTGTAGCGCGTGCTGAATCCGGATACCAAAAGCTCTGTGCCGTTGTCGACAAGCGGAAGCTGGTAGTTTATCGTATAGTTCGAGACTGTGTGCGCCATAGAGACGTTGAGCTCGCTGCCCAGGATGTACGCCTCGTTGTTCGGGCTCCTGCTGACGACATAGAATGAGACGTTCTGGCTGTACTCTGAGGTGTTGTTCAGCTCTACCTTGACCCCTATCAGGGCGAATTGGGTCCCGTAATACCCCTGTTGGACTTCGAGTATGGGCCATGCGTGCTGTATTGCGAGTCCCGGCCCGTTGATAGTTGAGTTGTGCAGTGGCACTGCAAGGATTACGGCAAACGCAATCAGGGCGATAGGAACTGCGGCAATAGGCAGCGTTGTCTTGGCCAGATCGTGCAGCTTATGGGCAGCTTTGTGGATCTCCTTTGGCCTTTCAAAGTATATTGCAATCAGGAGGGGAAGGTACGAGAGGCCGTATATCGAGATGTTGCGCCACGAGATGAAGAAGACGAGCATTGGCACCACGGCAAGGAGTGGCCTGAGCCTCTCCGTGTACATATAATAGAGTGCAAGCAGCGCTATCAGCGTTATTCCTGAGATCACTGCCGTATACCACTGTGGAAGCAGATAGAACGTGCCTATGAACTGCATTATGTTGGGGCCGTAGTAAGGCAGCTTCGAGGTGCCGAGGAGGCCGAAGATGTTGAGGAACTGGCTCGGCGATGCGATAAGGAAGTATCCGTTTATCAGGAGGAAGGCGAATGCGCCATAAGCAGCAAACTTTATCGCTGCCCTTCTGCCGTGCTCCCTGTAAGTTAGTATCAAAAAGAACGGCAGTGCGAACCACGAGAGCTGGGTCGTGCTTGCCGCAAGGCCGCCGAGGAATCCTGAGAGATGGCTTCTCTCCCTGTAGAGATAGGCAAGCAGGAGCAGGAGCGAGACAGAGAGGTAGGTAGCTACCACGCCCACAAGCGAGTATGTGGCAAATAACCACCCCGCTATGAGTACCAGTGAGAGCCTGTTGAATCCGGACTTGTAGTATATCGCAAAAGAGGCGGCAACGGAGATGAAGATGAGAACCGCGATCAGGCTCATCAGCGAGGTGATTCCGAGAAGCGGGATGAAGACGAATGGGAGGAAGCTGAATGCAGGATAGGAGTATGCATATTCGTATGTGCCGTCGAGCTGGACGGTAGGGAAGATATTGTACTGATGGAGGATAGGCTGCATGCTCTGCGTGTATGGATTCTGACCGTGGACGAGAAGGTAGGCGGAGTAGTAGTTGTATGCGGTCTCGTCGACTCCGTTCCAGTTCACGCTGTTTATCACGTACATCGAGGAGTATGCGAGTGCAGAGACAATGACAATCCCGATGACCGAATAGAGAAACTTATTGCCCTTCGACCTCTGAATGAATCTCCCTAGAGCATATATCCCGATCAATGAGATGGCAGTTGCAAGCGATACATAGAAGACAGGACCTGCGGCCCCGAGGAGAAGACCGGGAGAGGGAAGGTCGAAGAAGTACTCGTATAGTATCAATATCGCAGAGAGAATAGTGAGCGAGGGGAAGATTACCCTAAACCTCTTGGAAAATGAGGGACTCAGATGTGGAAAAACGAAGAGTATCCCGGACAATAGCGCGAGTGCAAAGATCCCGGACATTGCAATGAGTGAGAAGTTCTGCTGTTGAGTGAAGAGGATGTACGCGAAGCTGAGGGAGACTATACCGATAATAAGGTACAGCACTTTCTTCGTTGAGATTGCATTGTGCATTGAGGTCACGCCATCTTATACTGCCAGCCATTCTCGCCAAGAAGGGAGAGGAAGATGGCAACAGGTATTATCCCTCCTTCCGAAGTGGTCTTGCTCAGAACAATGTTATGCGTTGAGTCGGATTTTGGTATATCCAGTTTTGTTACATTCTCCTGCCATTTGACCTCAATCGAGAGGCCTTTGGAGACGAAGTCGGTCTCCTTCTCCTTCTGCACGTATCCTATGCCGGTAAGCATCCTGCTGAGATGGGAATGGACTATCCCCTCAACTACCTTGGGCTCCGTGCCTGCAGTTGGAATGTTCAGCCTATTTGAGAATAGGTTGAAGAGGAACGGATCGGTGAAGTACGCTTTCCGCTCCTTCCTGAAGAGGGGAATGCCCCTGTCGCTTATCGGGAAGATGTACTCGACTATGAAGAGCTCCTTGAGGAGCTCCATGTACTCCCTCGCGGTGACGTGCGATGGAATCCTGGCATTCCTGGCGAGCTTGCTCATGTTTATCTTTGAGCCATAGCTCTTGATCAGCTCCTGGATTATCGCCGTGGACGTCTCGACGCTTCTCTCTGCCTTGCTTATGTCTGAGAGGAACGCATTCCAGTGAGTGTCGAAAGTGGACTCGGTTACCGATCCGGTGGCAAAATGGTCGAATACCGGAAGGGGAAATCCGCCGGTCAGCATGAAGATCCGGAAGAGCCTGTTGAGTTCGTCAAAGTGCATGATTGCCTTATTGGAGCGTGCGATCACTGTTGCAATGTCCCCGGATCTGTTAGACTTGACGAATTTGCGCAGATCTTCTGACGCAAAGGACTGGACAAAATCAGCAAACATGCCTGGTAGGAATTCCATAACGGTGATGTTCCTTCCAGGGAAGAGCTCCTTCCGCAGGTTTATCGAGGCAGATCCCGTGACGTAGATGCGGACATCCTTCGCAGCTGGAGAGTCCAGAAGAAACTTGACGGGCCGCTGCCATTCGTCGACAAAACTGACCTCGTCAAGATACAGATACCTCTTTCCTGAGGTCGCCTTCAGAAAGCTGAGTATCACGTCAGATATCACGCCGTAGTCTCTTGCGGTGTCGAATGAGTAGTAGAGTATGCTCTTAGGGTCGACTCCCTCCTTCTCTATTTTCTTATAGATGTCATACTTCAGGGCTGTCGTCTTCCCCAACTGCCTTGGGCCTATCATCACCGTGTTCCTGTCCCCAAGCCCTATGGTGAGCTTCTCTCCGGAAGCCAGCACCTTCTTTACCTTCTCATCCTCTGCTATGGCCTTTCTGTCATGCCACCAAGGATTCTGAAGCTCCATCAGGCTTAGTTCCATGATTGACATTTGAATGTGACCTCCTCCAACGACTAAAGGTCGTTGGCTTCCCCTGCATTTGCAGGGTATGTTCTCAGTTCTTTGAAAGCTGCCTCCTGTCGAGGTCTTACAATTTCTCCCTGAGCGTGACTTCCCCTCTGTCCGAGGGTAGCTCTTTTGAGTATGTTTATCGATGCGTTTATGTCCCTGTCCAACCGCATGCCGCATCTGCCGCAGTTGTATTCCCTGACGGATAGTGGCATATCCTGGATGTTGCCACAGTTGCTGCATTCCTTTGACGTGTCTCTTGGATCTACTTTTATTACCTTCATACCGGCACTCTCAGCCTTGTATGAAAGCATTTGGATGAACCTGTTCCATGAAGCATTATGGATTGATTGTGCGAGGCGATGGTTCTTCAGCATATTGTCTATGTGAAGCGCCTCGACCGCAAATGAGGTGAATCCGCCACTTACCAGTTTGTCAGACAGTTTGTGCATGAAATCGTTGGACTGGTTGGTTACTCCTTTCCATTCCTCCTGAAGCCTGAACTTTGCCTTGTCTCTTCTCTTTGAGCCTTTGTTCCTCCTTGCGACCATCCTCTGCCATCTTGCGATCCTCTTTTCCCTCTTCTTGAAGAACTTCGGCTTCTGTATTGTCTGCCCGTCTGATAATGCGATGAAGTTGTTTATCCCCATGTCTATGCCAACCGGATTTGTGTCGTTTATCTTCGGTGGAGTTATGATTTGCTCTGCCGTGAAGATTGCATAATATTCTCTTCCTTCCCTCTTTATGGTCAT
>JAJYXH010000103.1 GCA_021791075.1 Microcaldota archaeon | reverse complement strand
ACAAGAAATCGAACGGTTGGCAGGTGTGGCAGAGGAGGGACGACAGGATTGCGACTGCGGTTATGTGCAAGGGAGTATGGCATAACCTTCTTTTACTTGGAAGGAGCTGACTTATGTCCCACACACGGAATAGGGCATAGATTTATAAATAAGAATAGCATATTATATGGTCAAGTAGTAAAGCGTAAAACGCTAGTTCTACAGAGGAAAATTGAATGCGAGATTTCGGAAGAGACCGCGGAGATCGCGGCGACAGAGGAGACAGGAGAGGCGGAGGCGGAATGAAGCCTAATTACTTCCTTCCAAAGCCTGTAAAGGTTGGAGACGAAGTAGACGTAACCATTGAGGCGCAAGCCGCAAAGGGAGACGGAATAGCCAAGAAGGACGGCTTTGTAATCTTCGTAAAGGAGGCAAAGCAGGGTCAGACGGTTAGGGTAAGAATAACAGATGTAAGAGCAAGGTTTGCTCTTGGCGAGATGATCGGAGAGGCCTCTGGCGCTCCTGCACCATCGGAGCCTGCAGCTGAATCTTCACCTGAATCAGGATCTGAATCAGAGACTGACACTCCAGAATGACGAGAAGACTTTGTTTGTTTGCTTCTCTTTTTTCTTTTTTTTATTTTAATGGCCGCTAGCCCAAGCTATATCTGTTTTGCTATGCAATAGAGGGAATATCATTGGGCATGTGGTGTAACTTGGATAGCACGGCGGCTTCCGGAGCCGTAAGCTGCGGGTTCAAATCCCGTCATGCCCGCTCAGAAAAACTTACTGACACAATAAGGGGGTTCTTATGAAGAGAGCACGTGGGAAGAGATTGAGGGTCGCATTCGACATAGATGACACAATAGCCGATATAAGCAGGATTGTCATGAGGAAGGTGAACCGTCATCTCAAGGCAAGCCACACTTTTAAAGAAGTCATAGAATCTAAGTCAAATAAAGGCAGTATGCTATGGCCTACCTATATAAGATTCTACAGGGATCTCTGGGTGAACAGGCACACAGGCATAAGGCTGCTCATAGACAAAAGGCTCATGAAGAGTGTTAGGGAATATTATGACGTAGCTTTCGTAAGCGCGCGTGGCAGAAACAGCATCACTTCTGACGCGCTCAGAAAGTGGCTTAGGAGGCATGGGCTTGGTGGAGTGCCGCTATACTTGACAGATACCTCAGATGAGAAGGCCACCCTCAAGTACGACATCTACGTTGATGACTACCCGCTTATGGTAAAAGGCAATAGACAACTTCTACTTGTGCACCAACACCATAACATGCATGTGAAGGAGTCGGATAACGTAATCCGATTTTATGGCGTAAATGAGGCACTCCGCTTCTTGCTCAGGCGCGCCAGGAGCCAACGGTAAAAGATTATTAAAACCCAACTGCTTATATATAACGCAGCAGATAGGCGGGAAGCTAGGGGTTTCCCTCGCCGCAAATCCCCTTCAGGCGGGCCAATGCTGACAGAGTGTTATGGACTGCATATGAGATCTACGCCAAAGCGTTGAGGTTCTGCCTCCAGTGGTAGTTCTTTATATGAACCGGGCCAGGCCGGAAGGAGCAACCCTAAGTATAGAGTTGAGGTGTACGAGCACTTCGACGTACAAATGGCTATGCTTTGGAGATACAGGGCTGAGTAGAGGCGTGGAACCCTTGTACGCGGTTCATGGTGCAATGCCGGCTTCTGCTGCACGATCCCATGCTGGGTTCGCCTAGTGGTAGGGCGGCAGGTTGCTAACCTGTTTAGGCGCAAGCCTTTCACGAGTTCGATTCTCGTACCCAGCGTTCTACTATTTGTGTAGCACTCGTGCCATAAGATCGGTACCAGTCCGACAAGCTTGGCAGCGAGGAGCACAGGCGGCTCCTGATAAAGGCGATAAACAAGCTGCACGAGCCCAACATGCTGGTGGTTACGAGCAGCGTCAAGCACTCTCCGGACCTGATCGCATGGCCAGTGCACCGGAGGAAGAGGTATCTCTGGGACAGGGAGGGGGTGAAGGGATACGAGTGCCAGACCTCTGCAAGGGAGGACTCGATTAGGAAGAATATGGGAAAGTCGGAAAAGTGGGGAGTGGCGATGGTCTGGGTGGCGGGGAGCAAGGAAGTTCTTGATGGGGTAAGGGATGCAACCAAAAACATTGACGAGTATATGGTGGTGTGAGATATTTGAGAGGGTAATAAACGCGATACGGGAACTGTAACCGGCGATCCCGAATCGTAGATAAGGTTTATAAGCTATTAATCAGTAATACAAATCAGAAGACAAGGTGTAGTTGATGTACAAAGGACTTAGCGGCGGAGAATGCCAGCCGTAAATGCACGGAAGGATCATGGTCACTCGCCATAGTCTGTTCTCATGCTCTCGTTTATCAGTTTGTATTCCTCGACCAGTAGCCTATGCTGGTTGGTATAGGCGGTGTCAAACTTCCTGAAGCAAAACGAGCCTATGATCATCTTGGTGACCAGCATCTTCCTGAACCGAATCCCGGTTATCTTCCGCTTGATCTCATCCTCCGTTGCTATCAGGTCGTCTTCAGCGAATACAGGCATGACCATGAGGAAGCTTTCCGGTATCCAGGTCTCATTTGCCAGCGAGTACTTGTTTACTACGCCGGTGTCTTTTATGGCCTCAAGAAGAAGCTGCGGCCTGGCCTTCCTGAATAGCGACAGATCTACGATGTCCACGAACATGAAGCTAGTATACTTGAGCGGCAATTTTCCCAGTGTTATCGTTATTCTCTTGAGTATGCCTTTCTCCTTCAGCTTCATGTATGTATATCTTGACGTCCCTTTCCCATAGCCGTACTTCTTATCGATATCCCCGAATCCGGCTGAACCGTTGAGATTCAGCTCTCTGAGAACATTGTGCTCCCTTTCAGTAATGTCCGTCTCGCTGGGCCGTGGCTTCTCGCGTGTCCTGTGCCATATCCTTCCTTTCAGTAATCCAAAGAACTCGTCTCTGAGCGGGATGGTATGGGAGCGAAAGTAATTGGCCGTGGTATACCATAAGGAAGGATACTTGCTGAACGGTGTGTTTGCTCTCAAATTATATACGAGGTATGCCAGGTCCCTCGGGGCCGTAGTCAATACGTACATTATCAAGTCATACTCCCCGCTGGTAAGCACGGCCAGCTGTATTGCAGCTTCGTTCTCGATACTCTGTTTTATCTCTTCATATTGCGGTATCTTGTCATTAAACTTTACAAATACTAGGTATCCAATGTAGCCGAGCTTCTCGGTGTCTATCTCTGCAAAGTACCTTATGCCGTACTTCTCCTCAGCCTTCTTCACCCAGTATCCTGCCGAAGTAGCCGCAAGCCCGATTCTTCCGGCAAGAGCTGGAATGGTCATCCTTCCGTTCATGCTTAGGTTCCGTAGTATCGTCTTGTCGTATTTGTCCTCTAGTGCCTCGGGTCCATTGTTTCTCTCGGCTGCGGGCCCAACATTCTGTCTATGGCATGCAGGCACGAATGTACCATCCTCTTTTATCCTTCCTAGATAGCCTGTTACCGCCACGCTCTTTTTCTTCCCGGCATTCCACTTGCTCGTTATCTCAAATGCATAATGCTTTCCTCCGATCACCTTTACGGCGACATAGTGGTGGTGCTCGCTTCTGAGCCTTTTTAAGCATTCCGCCACTTTGGTAGGTAAATTAACCATCATCATCTATAAAAACAATAGGTAATAAGATTTATAATCACTTCGTATCTCTGGTTAGATATAGGTAAAGCGTAGTAATAATATAGAGAATCACAGGGTATACTCACCAATTGCCACGGCGACGGAAGGACTTAACGGACGTTCCAATATATACAAGGCCGTTCATAATATTGTCACGGGCTGGGATGCATGGAGTCGAGAAACCAGATTGATACTGTATCTAATCCTGTGGCTAGACTGAACCCCCTTACAACCCCAACTAGCAGAACCGGTTCCTTCTCCCGGCCCGTCAACCCTTATGCTTGCCGGATGATCCAATGTGGTGCAGCGAGAGACTTGAACATGGCGAAAAG
>JAJYXH010000060.1 GCA_021791075.1 Microcaldota archaeon | reverse complement strand
GAGCGACTACGAGGCCATAAGATAGCTATTTCTAACTTTCGCAGCCCATAAACCATCAATGAGAGGCAATGCACCGAAGTTGAGCGTGATAATACCGGCGCTGAACGAAGAGAAGTACATAGGCCATGCGATCGAGGGGCTCAGGAAGCAGACGTTCAAGGACTTCGAGACGCTTGTCATCGACGGAGGAAGCCGCGACGGCACACGCGAGATCGCTTCCAGGTACGCCAGGGTCCTCACGTTCAGGAAGAAGGGAGCCGGAAGTGCGAGGAACTTCGGGGCAAGGAGGGCTAGGGGAAGGGTACTGCTCTTCCTTGATGCTGACACGAGACCTTCGGAAGGGCTTGTCAGGACATACATAGAGGCGATGAAGAATGGCGATATTGCGGGTGCGACGGGACCAATACTCCCGCTTGAGAAGAGCGTGCCGCTGAGGATAAGACTCGGCTACGGATTCGTCTCCAAGTTCTTCGTGCGTGCAACGCTGCTTATAGGGAGACCGACATTTGTCGGATCCAATTTTGCGGTAAGGAGATCCGCATTCAGGAAGGTGCACGGATTCGATGAGAGGATGATGACCTACGAGGACTGGGACCTATCGAACAGGCTCAGGAGGGAGGGCAGAATGGTCTATCTGAGGGACGCGGTCGTCCACACCAGCACCAGGAGGGTGAGGCGGTGGGGCGTCATCGGATACTTCATCTTCTACGTAGAGAACATAGTGAGATACCATCTCTCCAGGCCCACGAAGTCGGTCTACAAGCAGATCAGGTGACCTCAGGCCTTAAACCAAACTTTTACACGATGAATTTATCTCTTGAGGGCCGAGGAATACCATGTCAACGTATAATTACACAAATTCAACGTCTTTATACCCGGGAGCGTCGGGCGCAGTCTCTACCGATTTGCTGATAGCGATATTGGCGATAGCGATAACCGTGAGGGTCTATAGGACCGCAAAGGGCACGAGGTTCAGCACCGCCGGGCTCTACATGCTTCCCGTCTTCTACCTCGCACTTACGGCGATATCTATTCTGGAACTGAATCCGTCCGCAGTTGATGCGATAATCGCCGTCATCGCGCTTCTGGCAGGGCTCCTTATCGGATTGCGGCTGGCAGGAGGTGTCCACTTCTTTAAGAAGAACGCCAATGTGTACTACAAAAGGTCACCGGTGATAATGATACTGTGGCTTGCCGCATACGTTGCGAGGTTTGTTGTCGAGATATTCTACCCATCGGTCTCTTATGCGGGACTCGCCGTAGGCTTCCTCCTTGCATACACCACAGGCCTGATCATGGGCGAGGCATTTCACATAAGGAGGAATTACGAGGCATATCGCAAGAAGCTGGGGACCCCGGAGCAATGATTCGCTTTTTGTCGCTGGCCGGAGTAAACGCGGAACGTATTGCGAAATGTTTGGACAGGATTTAATAACCTTGTTTGCCCTAACCTTTCGTGAATAGAATGAAGGGTGAGAGACCGAACATTGTATTCGTCATGCTCGATACCGCCAGGGCCGATTACTTCAGGGCATACGGCGGGAGATTGGGACTTCCGAACATAGACAGGCTGTGCAGCAAGGCGTCGATATACGAGAATGCCGTATCCCCCGGAACTTACACCGCCCCCTCCCACGTCTCGCTCTTCCTTGGCAAGAGGGTTAGGGGAGTTAAGAGCCTAATGGTAGACAAGATGAGGAGCCCGGACAGAAACACGGACCCATTTCTCGAAAAGGAGCGGCTCATAAAGAGGGGGGAGATGACCCTGGCCAAGAAGCTCTCCTATCTGGGATATGACACGGCGATCTTCTCAAACAATCCGCTTGTAACGGAGTACACCGGGATAACGGAGGGGTTCTCCTATATCTCCTACAGCGACAACGTCTTCGTTGGCGAAGGAAAGGTGAACAAGAAGGCATCCATCAAGGCTGTCATGAGCCTCATAGCCAACGACAACGTGCGCAACAGACTAATCGACCTCTCGTGCGCAGTCGGGAGGGCGATACCGCGCGGAAGGTTCGACAAGGTCTACTTGAACCTGAGGATGAAGCTTAACAGGATCTACTTCGAGGAGTCCAACGCACAGGCGATCGACCAGGGTGCGAACCTGACAAACCTGCTCGTGGATAAGTATCTGAAAAGGGCGGGTACGGGAAACAATTTCATGTTCATAAACTACATGGAAGCGCATGAAGGCTACCCCACGGACCTCGTCTCCGACGAGTACGTCGACCAGGACAAGTGGCTCTACCTCGGAGGCATACTCGACCACGAAGGGCCGGTGAAGGCGATGCGGAAGGCCTGCGACAGGAGGCTAAAGCATCTCGACAGCCAGATAGGCATGCTCATTAAGAGGTTGAAGGAGAGCGGAATGCTCGATAACGCGGTGCTCATATTCTCCGGCGACCACGGCCAGGGGTTCATGGAGCACGGCCAGATCTTCCACAGCATGTTTCCATACAGGGAGATCTCCAGGGTACCTCTCATAGCTGCGCGCTTCGTGAACGGAAGGCAGGTGGACACAAGGGAGAGAGTCAGGGAGCCGGTCAGCCTCACGGCGCTTCACGACTGCCTGCTCGATATCGCTTACAACAAGATAGAGACGGTCGATGGGTCGCTAAGGAGGGACGAGTTCGTCTTCTCAGAGCATACCGGAATAACAGAGGTGTGGGACGAGTACCTCCTCAGCAAGGTGAGGGGAAGATCGATATGCGCCGATGCCATATACAGGGCCAAGCTCAGGCACAACACCTTTGCAACCGCGATCCACAAGGGAGATTACAAGCTGATTCACTACAGGAACAGCGGGATGGGTGACGAGCTCTATAACGTTGCGGAGGATCCCGGGGAGACCGTGAACCTGATAGGGAACGAGAGGAAGATGGCCCTTGCAATGCTCCATGCCGACGGCAGGGCAGTATAAAGATGGCCTGACAGCAAGATTTAATAACTCTTTCACCCAAAGTAATATGCTCGTTGTAATCCTACAGCTAAGAGCATGCTCAAGCGTGTTTTTCATGGAGTATACAAGATTTGAGAAGGCCAGAATCATAGGTGCCAGGGCACTTCAGCTCGCATACGGCGCGCCTCCGCTGATAAAGGTTCCCGAAGGGGTGTCGGACCCGCTCTCGCTAGCCGAGATCGAGTTCAGCGAGGATGCCATACCGATAATCGTGATTAAGTAATACTAGGGCGTTGATCTGGAAGAATTTGACGTTATAGTTGCAGGGGCGGGAATGGCGGGATCACTTGCCGCCTCGGCTGCCGCCAGGGGCGGCGCGAAGGTACTGCTCCTAGACAGGAACGACCACACGGTAGTGGGCAAGAAGACCAACTGGGGATGGGTCTGCGGAGACGCGGTCGCGAAGAGCCACATCGATTACATAGAGAAGGAGCTCGGCATGAAGCTGGGCGAGCCGGTCCTGGACATAAAGGTCGACGGGGTGCAGGTTCTCAGCCCTGACATGCAGAATAAGTTCCCGTTCGAGGGAGAGGGCTACAGCCTCGACAGGCCGAAGGCTGCGCAGTACTTCGCCAAGCTTGCGATAAAGAACGGCGTCGACTACAGGTCGCACTACGAGGTCGAGGGACCGATCGTAGAGGAGAACAAGGTAGTGGGAATCTACGGGAGGAACGAGAAGGGAGAGCAGGTAAAGATAAGGGCGAAGCTGGTGATCGACACGCTCGGCGTCGCGAGCACGATAAGGAGGAAGCTTCCGCAGAACGAGTACATAGAGAACACGATAAGCACCGACGACATCGAGTCGACGGGGAGGTACATCGCAAAGTTCGAGCAGAACGGCGAGGACCTGAACTACTACGACAAGAAGAACGCGCTCATACACCTTAACCAGGCGCTTGCGCCTGGAGGCTACGGCTGGGTCTTCCCGAAGAGCGGGAAGAGGGTGAATATCGGACTCGGAGTTGAGAAGAAGAGCCTTGAGCTGAGGAACGCAAAGCTCAACAAGAAGGACACGCTTCACTCGCTGATCGACCAGTATGTCGATTGGAATCC
>JAJYXH010000058.1 GCA_021791075.1 Microcaldota archaeon | reverse complement strand
GGATCATCCGGCAAGCATAAGGGTTGACGGGCCGGGAGAAGGAACCGGTTCTGCTAGTTGGGGTTGTAAGGGGGTTCAGTCTAGCCACAGAATTAGATACAGTATCAATCTGGTTTCCCGACTCCACGCATCCCAGCCCGTGAGTATACATTATGGCGGGTCTTTTATTTATATTTGATCTAGAATAACAGGGAAAGATGACGGAGTTAATCTAATATCAAGGATATTTTTTAATTTATTCACGATAAACTAGATCTCTGTCATCTTATAGTAATATTTTTATACCATATATTTAAATAGTATATGGGTTATAATTACTAATATGTATAGATTGCCAGATAACGTCGTAAAGGCGATAGACAAGCTGAGAAGGTCACACAAACATCATATCGAAGTGAAAGTGGTGAATAACCGCTGCTATGTGTATGAGTCCACGAGTGTATGGGACAGAAAGAGAAAATCGGTAAGAAAGATATCCAAGTATCTGGGGCGCATAGGCGGAGACGGAGTTTTCATGGGGCCATCAAAGAGGGTGCCTAAGCTGGAAAACTACTGGACTGAAGTTACCAACGAATCAAATCTCGCGAGGCGAATAAATAACACTGAAAGATACGAGTCTCAGATAATAAAAGCCATTAGCATGAACGGGAGGATATCAAGCGCCAGGTTGGCAGGGATCCTTAAGAAAGGCGCCAGCAGTGCAGATGCATACAAGAAGAGGGTCGAAGGCAAATATAGCATCAGGTACTTCGCCACGATATATCCACAGCCGCTGGGATTCACTAGGTATATTGCCTTTGTTAACTTCCTGAATAAGAGACCTTCATTCAGCGAGCTGACCGGCGCGTTGTCCCAGGAGCCGCTCGTCCAGCTGGCACTGCTGAGCAGCGGAAAGTACTATTTGGTGCTCTTCATACTTGCGAAGGACAATGAGGGCCTTAACCAGTTGATAAACAGGCTCAAAGTGGAATCTGATCTCAAACGCTACGATTCGGAGTGGTATGTGGGGCCGAGATACGTCGAATACGGAACCGTGCCGATACGCGGACAATTCGTAGAATCACTGCAGGAATACGTATGGAAAAGGACCAGAGAGGCTCCACGACCCAAGACTGGCCAGTTATCGCAGAGGGAATTCGCTGTAATAAAGGAAGTGTATAATGACGGCAATGTCGACTTCTCTGACATAGACAGAAAATACGGTTTCGAGAAGGGCGCAGCCAGATATTCTTACCAAAAGCTCAGGGAGAGCGGGATAATACATGGAATTACGATATCGATGGATAAGCCGGGCATAAAGTACTCTGCATTGCTCATCATTACCATACTAAATGGCGGAGAATTTGTGAAATACAGTAAACAAATACTCGAAGAGACAATAAGGGACCTGCCGCACATCAACAAGTATTCGTATGTGTGCTATATAGACAGTCCATACGGCATAATGTTCGTTATGTCCGTGTATGACGAGAAGGACTTGAAGCAGACTGAGGAACGATTCTTGAGGATAAACGGAATAAAGCTCGACGTCCTGATAGTTACGGATGTCTTCCTGGGATCCTTCTGTTATAGAAAATTCGACAACGCCTACTCCTCGCAATACAAACGGCTTGTAGACGAGTATGGCATTACTCCTGAAAAAGAAAAAGTTACCTACGTATAGTCTCTATCCTCCGCCTCCTCCTTCCCGCATAGCTACACCTTATTTAATTATAGTTTGATTAAGCTTATTAAGCTTTCTCTATGGAAAATGGTATGAAGAAATATGGATATAAAGATAAGGAAGGCCAAGAAAGACGATTTTGTAGACATACTCAGACTCAACAGGAATATCTACAAGGAGACCCGCGCGGATCCCGACTTTGGCGATTCTGTCTTCCTGAAAAGGCCTTCAAGGGCAAGAATGGTAAGATGGTTCAACGAACTGCTCTCCGAAGCAAACAATGTCAATGCAATATACCTTGTTGCGGAGCTTGATGGAAAGGTGGTCGGCCACTGTTTCGTCAAGAGGGAAAGGCCTGGCTCTGAGCTCTCGCATGTAGGCGTGCTCTCGATGCTTGTAGACAGAGATTACCGCGGCATCGGAGTAGGAGGGAGGTTGTTAAGAGAGATGATAAAATCCTCTAGGAAGAAGTTTGAGACAATTTATTTACGTGTATTCAGCTCCAACGTCAGGGCAAAAGGACTGTACAAGAAGATGGGCTTCAGGTCTTTTGGCATCGGCCCAAGATTCGTGAAGCGAGGCAGGAAATACTTTGATATGGAGTATATGTATCTCAGGCTTTGATCTTCACACGTAATGTATCCATTTTTGTTGTCAGATGCCCTATTATCTCATCAATAACTCCCTTTGGAGTCATCTCATGCTTCCAGTATACGAAGAACAGGATCTTGATAATGTTGTTAGCGTACTGAGCACTGCAAAAGGCGCGGTCATCAAGACTGCGATAATTACTACAAACCTCGTTGGAACCTTGTGCTTCAGGCGTTTCGACAACGCCTATTCGAAGCAGTCTGAGGTGCTGAGCAAGGAACTGAAAACGAGACTGCCAAACAAGACGGAATATCAGGAAAAGCAGCATTACCGCAGGATCAGGACAAAACCAATGGCAATTGACCTTACAGCTACTGAATGAATCGTATAATCTACGATATGAACTCAAGGATTGCAACCATCTGCTCCGAACATTTGATACACCTCATTTAATGACATCTATTCACACAGGTCTTCTAATTTAATAATCAGTTAATAGCTTATAAACTTTCCCTCCAGTTCTGGATTACGGAAGAAAACCTGCAAACCGAAACTCAAGGGCCGCAACGATCTCCACCGAACATTTCTACACCTCGTTTAATACTGATCATGCTTAAGGAACACAGCGTCCTCCATTCTTCATAATGACCACTTAACTGTATGTAGTATATGCAAGCGGGTATTTTTAAATATTTTCTCCTATTTTGGCAAGTGTTCTTTAGATAAACATACACTCCCCACCTCCGGAGATGTGTTTTATTTCTTTGAGTATGTCGTTGCTCTCCACAACTCACACCATCGGCACTCCCCACCTCTCCGACTTGCCTATGTTCTCCCTTATGGAATCTTCGCGAGCCGAGGTCTGGCACTCGTAGCCCTTTACCTTCTTTGCATGGGGGAAGAATGCTGCTCTGAGTTATATGGAGGCAAGGAGAATTGAACTCCTGTCTGCAGAATGTCAATCTGCCGTCCTGCCACTAGACTATGCCTCCATATGTGAAAAGGACTCTCCTTTAATCTAGATAAATATATCGTCTCCGTCCTTTGCCACTATCGCGTTGTCAAAAACGGTCTTTGCGTCGGCCTCGTGCTGCAGCGCGTTCTTGTACCTGGCGCTCAGGTGGATCAGCACCAGCTCCTTGACACCTGCCTTCTTTGCGATCTGCGCAGCCTCCAGCGCCGTCGAGTGCATCCTCTCCCTCGCGAGCCTCTTCTCCCTGTCCGCGTACGTTGCCTCGTGTATAAGCAGGTCGGCCCCCTTCGCGGCAGTTACCGTAGACCTTGTAGGCCTCGTGTCCGTGGCATAGACGATCTTCTTCCCGACCTTTATTCTTGTGACGTCGTCGAGCCTCACCGTCCTCTTTCCCAACTTGAGGCTGCCCTTCTTCTGGAGCGCTCCGTACATCTCGCCCACCAGGCCGAGCTTCCTGCACTTCTCCTCTATGAACTTCCTCTTGTCGTCTATCTTGAAGATGTATCCGTATGTCGAGATCGTGTGGTCGAGCTTGAAGGCCGTGATCGTAAAGTCCTTTCCGCGGTATACCTTTCCTGACTGTATCCCCCTTACGTGTATCTTGTAACTTATCTTGGCGTTGTCGAATGTTATGAGCCGGTTTATCACTCCCTGGTATCCCTGCGGGACGAAGATGTATAAGGGATCCTGCCTTCCGTTGAGCTCCATCGATCTCAGCAACCCCGCCAGGCCTATGACGTGATCGCCGTGCGCATGGCTCAGGAAGATCGCCCTTATTCTGGAGTAGTTCACCCCGTACTTCAGGATCTGCATCTGCGTTCCCTCCCCGCAGTCGAAGAGGAGAACATTTCCGTCGTAGAAGAGCGAGACGCTCGTAAGGCTCCTGGTCTTCGTAGGCGACGCTCCCGCAGTGCCGAGTACCGTTACGCGTATCATGCCCTCACTCTCCTATCTCTATCTTTACTACCTTGTTCTTTAAATCAAGTTCCTTTACCTTGAGTCTCGGGAAGCGCTTTCTCAGTTCTTCCAGGTCCGCCCTCCTGTTCTCGCCGAGATACGATATCAGCTCGTTTATCTCGCCCATCATCTCGAATATCCTGTGGCCCGCCTTCTGGTAATCGTCCGACTCCTTCCCAAGCTGCTTCGCGAGCTCCTCCTGCTTCTTTATGTTGGCCTTGAGCTCCTCGAGCCTTCTCTCCCCGGCCTCATTCGAGACCAGGGTCCTCTCCTCAGAGTGAAGGTCGTCGAGCAGCTCGCTGATAGTCCCGTACCTCTTCGCCGTTGCGCCCATCTGCTCGTACTTCTTTATCGGCATGATCGCATAGTCGAGCACCTTGCCTTCGAGGGTATAGAGAACCGGCATCGGCTTCCTCATGCGCTCGAGAGTGTCAGCTATCCCTCTCGCGATCCCCTCCGATTCCTTCACGCTCTCTATCCTTCCCTTCGGATTTACTCCCTCCCTGTTGAAGACGTCCTCAAGATAGAGCGGCCCTATGCCTATGCCCTTCGAGAGCTCCGCCATGACCTTCTTCCCCACCGCCGCTGCCTTCTTCACCTCAGCGAGTATATCATCGTAATCGGCGCTCCAGATGTCCCGTATTCCTGCCGACGGGGGGAAGTTGTACTTCGCCCTGGGCGCTATCTTCCTGTCCCTGAACGCGATGCTCTTGTAGCACTGCTCCACGGTACCCATCTCGTTTACCAAGACGATGTTCCCCTTGCCGAACATCTCGATTATGAGGTTGTAGTTCGCTCCCTTCGCCACGATTCCCATAATTATGATCCTGTCGGATCCGTGCTGGGTTATGCTCGTTACCCTTGTGTTCTCGACCCTCTTCCTGATGCCCATCGAGAAGTCGCTCGCCTCCCCGGCGCTCTCGGCCAGCAGCGTCTTGTTGAAGGTGACCAGGAGCTTGCAGTAGACCATCGTGTTTCCGGACTCAGTGCTGTAGAAACCGAACCTGAACGATCCGTCTCCCAGCTCGTAGAACTTCCTGAGGAAGCCGTTCTCTATCGAAGGCCTCAGCTCGTCGACCAGCGCGTGCAGCTCCAACGAGGTTATCTCACGCACCGGCAACACCAGACTACCTCCCGAGCTTCTTCGCTCCCTCCTCCCTGACGATCTTCGCGAATAACGAGGTCTGCTTCTTGGCGTCCGCCGCTCCCTCTATCGCGGTGCCTATCTGCACCGCGTCGGCTCCGCTCCTTAGCGTCGTGGCAAGCGTATCCCCGTCCCTTATTCCTCCCGCAACGATGTACGGAACGCTTATCGAGCTCTTGACGGCCCTGATCATCTCGGGGGGAACCGGACCCTCCCCATGGAGCTGCGGGTTCGATCCCACGTCGGTGATTATGAATCTGTTGCCCAGGTACTGCCCCGCAAGCGCGAGCGCCGCGGCTATCTTCGGCTTGGCCCTCGGCACGAGGTTCGCGTCTCCCACCCACCCGACCGTTCCTCCGGGAGATACTACTATGTATCCCACGGAGAGCGGCTCTATGCCTATCTGCTTTATCATCGGCGCCGAGAGCACCTGGGCCTGCGTTATCCAGTAGGGATTCCTCGCGTTGAGCAGCGACATGAAGTACAGCGCGTCGGCATGCTTCGTAAGCGTAGCGATGTTCCCCGGGAAGAGCACCACCGGGGTCTCCGTCCTCTCCCTTATTCCCTTGGTCACGTTGTCGAGAAGCTCTCCCTGCGCTCCTATGCTTCCTCCGACGAGGACCACGTCGGCGCCCCCCTCGGCCGCTGCTATCCCCGTCTTTATCGCGACATCCTCGCTCTTGTAATCTACCGGGTCTATGAGCATGAAGAGCAACGCCCCCCTCTCGTCAAGCCTCTCGTTTATGTAGCGTTCCACCTTTCCTATCTTTATCGTCATCTTATCCTCTCTTAGTGTCAACCGTAACCTCATCCTTCTCCTTGTAGCCCTCCACGAAGAGCCTCACCGTCTCCTCGACTCCCTTCCTCAGCGTCATCTCAGGCCCGAATCCCAGCTCCCTTTTTATCTTCTCGGTGTTGAGTATCCTGTTGCTCGTGAGGAACCTCAGCTCGTCGCTGTCTATGTTCCTCGTCTTCGCCATCAGGTTCATCACTATGTTGCTTATCTGCTTCTTCGGCTTCGGCGCCCCCAGAAGATCCGCCGCGAGATCGAAGATGTACTTCTGCGTGCGGTTCTCCCCGTCGCTCAGGTTGTATACCTTCTTTGCGCTCGCCTTCCTGTTCTCTATCGCCATCGTGAATGCGCGCGCCGCATCGATCACGTGCACCAGCACAAGGTGGTTGTTTCCGCTGCCGATCAGGTACGCCTTCCCGTCCTTTATGAGTCTGAGCAGCTTGAAGAACGAGGTCTCGAATCCAGGACCGTACGCGGTCGCAACCCTGAATATTGTGTAATCGATCGAGCCCGACTCCTCCTTTATCACATTCTCGGCGAGCATCTTGCTGTATCCGTACTTGTCCGTGGGCTGCATCGGAGAGTCCTCGGTAAGATTCTCCTTCCTCGTCCTTCCGTAGACGTCAACGGTGCTCGGAAAGATCAGCTGCCTGACTCCGTTATCCTCACACGCCTCGACTACCGACCTGGTCCCGACTACATTAGTCTCGAGAAGGCTCTCCGTGGTGTACTTGTACTCGCTGACTATCGCAGCGAAATGTATTACCGCGTCCGCTCCGTCCAGCGCGTCGTTGAGCGCCTTCTTGTTGTTTATGTCGCCAAGATAAGGTATAGTCCCAGCAGGGAGTGAGAGCAACTGCTCCTTCCTCTTTATTATTCCCCTTACCGTATACCCCTTCTCGAGCAACTGCTTCGCTACGAACCTGCCTATCCTGCCGCTCGCACCTGTTATCGCCACTATCTTCTTCGCTGCCATCTCAGACCCCACTCATCTCCTCCTTCTCGTCCAGGAACTTGCCCGCGAGGAAGCGCATGTAGCCCTCGGGCACGTTGTTCATCGCGTACGCATGCCAGTCCTTCCCGAAAGGAAGATAGACGCTCACGGTCGCTCCCTTCTTCATCATCCTCTTCATGGCCTTCCTGTTGTCGCCGAGCCTGAACTCGAAGACGATGGACTTCTTCGCCTTGCCGCCGCCCATGAGCTTCTTGACCACCTCCTGCGGCGTCGAGAGAAGCACGATGCCGTTCGCCTTGTTCGCGACGCGCTCGATATCTCTGGCGATGCCGTTTCCGTAGGCCCCCTCCTCGTCGCTCAGGAAGATCGCCTTTACCTGCCTGATCTCCTTGTGGCTCTTCACGAAATCCGAGACCGACTCAGCGGGAAGCGCGAGTCCGAAGCCCCTGCACGACTCGAACTCCTTGATCTCGAAGTCCTGCCCCGC
Organism: Microcaldota archaeon; assembly: GCA_021791075.1. Classification (GTDB taxonomy): domain Archaea; phylum Micrarchaeota; class Micrarchaeia; order Micrarchaeales; family CABMGC01; genus JAKAVK01. Next base: position 16,582 of record JAJYXH010000058.1, on the reverse strand, counting down.
CTGGAGCTCGGCCCATATGAATATGCCGTGCTTGTTGCCGGTGCTTATGATGTCGCGGAGGTTCTCCTGCGCCGCGTTGTTGTCCTGCCCCAGCCCGAGCTGGACCAGCGGGACCTGCACGCTAGCCTTGAGCCCGCGCCTTGAGACCTGCCTGACAAGCTCCTGGTAAGTCGAGGTGATATACTTCGCCTTGGGCTTGGACGAGACGCCGCTGCTCAGGAAGGTTATCGAAGCGTGTATGTTCTTCCCGTTCAGCTCCCTCGCCTTCTCAAGTGCCGAGCTCATTGTCGTTCCGGACACGTGCTTCTTCACAAGCCTGTACAGAATCTTCTCAACAAAAGACTCGTCTGTCAAATGCACCACTTGCAAACTTTAATCTGCCCGTCATGCTTCCTACTTGAAGCGCAACGCTATAATAGTATTGTATACTAAGCCTTATAAGGCTTTGATTTGCGATATTGATCTCATGCTATTTTTATCAGATTCAAAGGGAACCGGAGGCGGCATAAAGGAGAATCCGGACGACTTCGTGGTGCAGGAGATAACCCAGAGAGGCAGGATACTCGAACGCGACACTAGGTACACCGCCGCGGATCTCGATGAGAAGGAGTCTCCGGAAGGGAAGTTCACGACGTTCGTACTCCAGAAGAGGCAGTGGAACACCGTGCAGGCGCTGGTCTCGCTGGCGAAGGCCACGGGTCACGGTAAGAAGTCGGTCGGGTACGCGGGCACGAAGGACAGGAACGCGGTTACGGTGCAGCTCGCCAGCATATACGGCATAACTCCGGACCAGCTCGCACTGGTGACGCTCAAGGACATCTCGATAAACGGGGCGTGGAGGAGCGACGGCGTGAACATGGGAAGCAACATCGGCAACGCCTTCAGGATCTCGGTGAGCGATCCCGCGAGTCCCGAGAGGGCCGAGGAGACGATCGCCCAACTGGACGGCAAGATGCCGAACTACTTCGACAGGCAGAGATTCGGATCGAGGCTAAACAACGCGAAGATAGGCCTGGAGATAATGCGCTCCAACTTCGAGGATGCGGCGATGCTCTTCCTCACCGATCCCTCATGGGAGAGGAACAAGGACGCTGTCAGTGCAAGAAAGAGGCTCTCCGACGAGAGGGAGTTCGGCGAGGCGCTCTCCTACTTCCCGCGCTACCTGAAGAACGAGAGGTATCTGCTGCAGCATCTGGAGAGGGACGGAAATGACTACGCGGGTGCGATAAGAAGGCTTCCGCGCGGCATCTCGCTGATGTTCATACACGCGGTGCAGTCCCTGATATTCAATCTGGAAGTCGAGGACAGGGTCAGGGAGCAGGATCTCGAGTCCGGACTCTGGTGCAGGTCAAACTTCTACGGATTCCCGGAAGCTGACTCTCCCGTCTCCGAGAAGGCAGACTTCCCAATCTCGCCGCTCATAGGATACGAGACGAAGGACGCTCAGATAAGTGACAGGGCAAGGGAGGCTCTTGACAGTCTAAACATAACAAAGGAGAGCTTCAAGATAAAGGGGATGCCCGAGCTCAGCATGCGCGGAGCCTTCCGTCCGATCGTGGCCCCGGTCAAGTCGCTCTCGGCGAATGCCGAGGGAGATAGGCTCCTCCTCTCGTTCTCGATACCTTCTGGGTCATACGCGACGGTCCTCATAAACGAGATAACCAAGTCTGACGAGATGGACCTGAAGGACCTTGCCTGAAGAATGGACCAGCAGCTTACCTCTTTTTACATGGATGAGGAGAAGGTTCAATCGCGCTTAACAACTCTACCAATACTAATTTATACGTACACGTAGAGATATTAACCCGGGATGATAAGAATGAATGACATGCGTATCTTTAGAAGTGAAGGCTGGTATGTGGCAGAGATACCTTCACTGCACGTGGTTACCAGAGCAAAGACCATGTCCTCTTTGAGGAAGAACTTAAAGGAAGCCATCGGAGTAGCAGTTGAAGGCCTACTTGCATTAAAATCAGCAAGACTAAAAGAGAATAAGGCGGTCTTAGCCAGAGCTTAATCTGAGCCTGATAGTATGTCAAGGTTAGTAATAAAACCTTACAAACTGCTGCAGATACTTGTTAAGTACTATAACTTCAGGCCGATAAGACAGAAGGGGAGCCATGTATTTATAACCAATTTTGAGCACTCTACAACCATACCTATGCATGGTGGCAATTTAGATCAGGGAACATTAAATGCCATCTTAAAGCAGGCAAATCTAACAAAAGACGACATCATGAAGTATCTTTGATCCAACTTATTTCTCTATAAACTTCATGGTTCTCGGATCTTTTATCACTTTGCCTGCGGGATATACCATCCAACTCATTGCAACATACACCCTGGGCCTAACACACTCATGGCCCCAACCGCAACTCCAACGTTCCAAGTCTGACGGGATGGACCTGAAGGACCTTGCCTGAATGCATGCGCCGGGGTAGGGAAGACTAGTTTTATATCAATTCACAAACGATATTAATTAATATGCTTTGATATTGTTCTATCGTTTGCTCATTATTGGTTCAAGTAAAATGAGTATCCTTAACATACTTAAGACAAATATCCCGCCTATTCCATAAGTAATAACGCTGAAACTCGTAACCAAAACACTATAAAACGGTAAAGAAGTTGAGACATATATGCTTTCTTTCAGAAGCTGCATAACAATAAGTACAAAGCATAAATAGCTTGGTACAATTATGTACTCTATAAGATATTTATCGTGACCACTTTTTCTTAGATTGCGTAACGTTTCAGACTCCCATGCACTATAAATAATTGCGGCTATTGCAAGTAATGCGCCGAAAAAAATTGAAAGAACTTGTATATCAATGACATTTGTCTTGGCCAGCCCTATAAGTGGGACTATACCAAATACTGCGCCAATTAATATCCACCATCGTTCGATAGTTAAGCTCATTGAGTGTCACCGAGTAGTCCTTCCAAAGTATTTCTTTGATGTAATATTACCGGAGCTACTCGATTGCGACATTCTGAATAGTCAAGAGCATACCCGCTCTCTAAAGCCACACTAACGCTAAACTTTTCCTCGAGAATGTCAATATAACTCTCCTGCTGATCCGCATCTTCAGACCCTTTGATTCGCAATTCCTCCAAAGTTCTTTCAGTAGTATCTCTAACTCCAAGAATCGTATTGACAAGTCCTCTAACCTTTCCAACTTTTAATCCGCCCCCTCTTTTTGATGGACTACGTATTTCATTTCTTATCGTAAGATACTTTCCATTTGATTTCAACATCTCCATTACTGACCTAGTTTTTATCATTGGAGAGCTACTTGAATATCCATTTGCAACTTTAATTGCATACGTAACAGCACTTATTACACCAAGATTGTCCAGTCTATCAATTGCGTTCTTCGTGAGGATTATGGAAACTTTAAAATTCCTTACACCTACGGTTTTCTTCATATGCTCGTTAAACCATCCTATCTTAACTCCATAACGACCAGGCATAAGTGCAAGTACTTTAATTGAAGGTATATATACAAAATATGTTGATTCGGCAAAACCAGTATCAGATTCCAGCGTGAAATCTTCAAGCGTATTAGAAGACCATCTGCTTTTCTTAGGTATGTCCTTCATCCTTTGCTTTACAATCATTCCTTCTGCATAATTGCTATTGTTATCGAATTTGTGTAAATAAAACATCTCACTTCCTGCATCCGGGGCCAATATCTTGGTTCTATCTCCTGGATTGGCTACCCTGCTCTGATAAAATGTACGTAGGATATTTTCCAGGTCTTCATATCCACTTTCTACTTGCCAGAACTCAATGTTTCTATTAAAGGTCATTGAATCACGGATATAATGTCTTTAAGGAGTTATATCCGACCAGATATATATTCGTTTGCAATTCAGCTTCATCTATTGCCTTATTATATCTCTTCATCTCTACTTCAGTCGGCACTATAACATATGTTTTCTTGGTTGCGCTTACCAATCTCCTCTCCACTTCCTTTATATCATGCTTCAGCCCTGTTTCTATCTCAATATCAAAATCCTTAGTCATTATGTCCGGCTTGTCTTCCCCCGGCTTTGCCAGTTCGTAGGCTATGCCATCCTTCTCCAGCTTCTTTGTTACCTCCTTTTCCATGAACCTATGTAGACCGGACATTGCAGGGTCTTTTCTGTAGTAGAGGCTTACTTCCCTATCTTCGACCATCAAGAGTTGTTTTTCTATCATTCCGTCCTCGCGCAATGCCTTTAACGCCCTAGTCACTGCCAGCTTTGGCACGTCGCCGCCCATGCCGTCCTGGGCGGCTATCTCCTTGGCCAGCTTGGAGGGCCAGCTAGCCTCGTTTTCGAGCATTTTAAGCACCCGATCCCTGTAATCGAGCATTGGCTTCGGTTTGGCCTCAATCGGGGCGTTTTCGGATATTTCGGGCTTTATGTAAACTTCGGGGCGATCCTGGAAGCCAGCTATGTCGGCGGTGTATATAGGTATGGCCTCGTGGAGCTCCCGCATGGCTGCGTCGGTGAAGTGGTGGTCTCTTAGTTCGGTGGCCGTGAACGGCAGGAGGGCGTTTATCTCCTTGAGGGCCCTCAAGTCCCTCTCGCTCTTGGTGGAGAACAGCAGGTGCATGGCGAACTGGTTGCGAACGTAGTCGGGCAGGTCGGAGTAGTTCTGGGTTCCGCACCAGAGCGCGCCCCTGGCCCGGATGAGCCGGGCGACCTCGCCGAAGATTGTGGCCTCGGACTTGAGCAGGCGGTGAGCCTCGTCAATTATGATTATGTGGCGCATGGGGTCGGGCGAGCCGTCCTCGATTGAGTGCCAAGTCTGGCGGAGGTGCAGTTCTGCGTAGAAGGTCTTTGCCGACTCGTTGAGCCCCGAGAAGTCGAGCACCACGTCGCCGGTGGGGAGCGGGCAGGGTCTGCTGGCAAGCTCAAGGTCGGCGAGCTTCTGCTGGATGAATGAGAGGGCGGAGCGCGTTACGCTTGCGGATTTTTCCCTGGCGAGGGCGAGCTCTATCTCCGAGCGGAGCGAGCGCCACGAGCCCGAGCCCTTGAGCACGGTGCGGAGGAGGTTCGGCACGGATGCGGCGACCACCCCCTGCGAGCTGATGGGGTAGGTGACAAGGAAGGACTGGACGAATGCCTCCCTGTCGGAGAATGGGTAGCCGGCGTGCTCGGCAATCCTAAGTATCGGCATCCCGAGCTTTAGGTACTCGTCCCCGGACTTGAACGAGAAGATCGTCTTCGAGGATTCGGGGAAGAGCTCGATTACGTAGCGCATGAGCGTGGACTTGCCTGAACCAGAACGCCCGGATATGAAGAGGTTGCGGTTGTTGCGGTCTGAGATGTAGCCCTTGAAGTCTATGGGTTTCTTGTATATCCTGGAGATTCTCGGCTCCTGGGCGATTACGGAGCCGTTCTCGCCGTACTTCTTCGGGAAGTGCGCGATGGCGCTCTGGTATATCCTGCCCTTGACGATGCGGTGACCGACGGCGAACCAGAAGAGGGCGTAGCCCGCGCCGAGGGCGGAGAGGAGCACCCAGAACGGAGCCGGATGCCATGCAACGGAGGAGAGGTAGGACGCGCCGAGGAGGAAGAGGAACAAAACGGCGTGGTCTACCCTCGACAGTCGGGGATGCTTGGCGAATGAAGAATGAGCCATGAGTTAGTTATGGCAGGTCAAGGTATTTAAATGTTGTAGTTAGGTATATGATTAGATACTTTGGTATATCATATTCGACATTCGTTATCTTCTAACTCTCTTTTTCAAGGTACTCCAGAAATTCTTTTACAACGTCCAAATAAACAGAGATCCAATCCTGGAGTATCGTACTGTCCTTCTCAGTTGCTTCAGTAGGTAAACTTAACTTCAGTTCATTAAAATCAAAATCCACATAAAATCCCCGTTCCTTTATTCTGCTTGGTATTGACTCTATTACAAATGAATCTAAAAGTGCCTTTGCTTCGTTAATAATCTCCGTTGCCTTTTCTCCAGTAACGCCTCTTTTCTGTAGATGTTCTGGCATTACTTCATCATACACTTCTTTTCCTATCTCAGAAACTACACCCATGATAACTGGATTAGAACCCTTGAATTCGTGGCTTAAAAACATACTATTTATCATGTTGATATGCTGATCAATAGGTATCTTTTTGATCCCTGTGAAATTACCCAAATTCTCGAGTTTCGTTAGATTATAAAATCTTATATAAAATATGGACAGCGTAGCAGCTTTGCAGGCTTCTTCCATAGAAATTTCTAGCAGTGCAGAATTGGAAGGTTTGCTCACATTCTTTGCGTCTTCAGAAAGCCTTTCACTATTTGCTGCACATGCTTTTATGCAGTTTAAAATTGCTACTTGTGCACTCTCAGTCTTAAGTTTTGCCACTATTTTATCTAGTTCTTCTTTTTTCAGTCTGTACAATAACTTTTTTTTATGTGCAGAATTAGCTATCTTATCCATGCCTTTTATTGCATCTTCAATTTTGTCCATTTTTCAGACCTTGTATTTCTTCTTTGAAGTTTTAATGCTTTTATTCGTTGTGCTTTTAGACCCACGCCTTTTTTCTCGGATAAAACTTCTTGTCCGCCCTGTTCATGGTTATTTTATCGCTGAAAGTGCTTTTATGGTTTGAGGTAGCCATGCGGCGTTTGAGCTAAGATTAAGAAGTGTGGAAGCCCACATATTTTAAATTCGCTGTAATTTGAACGCCGCTTGAGGTGTTTAAGTTATAAATTAGCATATATGTAGTTCCACTTCTTACGGGAATATAGTAAGATATTCCTTCTTGTGGGCATATTGTTTCATAAGTAGCATTATCTCTGTTGAATACGTAGCTTTCGTTTCTGATATGGGGTTTCTCTTGTGAGAAGTACATGGGCCAATAGCAATTATTTTCCATGTTGGCGATTGTTGAGGTTGCATTAAATATCAAATAGCCCGGATATGGTGCGTTAAATGAATAGTTATACGTTGAATTTAGATATTCATATGTATAATTGTAGGTATACGTTGAATTATAGAGGAGTACAGTAATCGTAGATTTTAGTTGTGGAATATCAAAAGTATAGTCGTTATAAAGTATTTTAGTATATGGGATGGTGAGGTTGTTTTCTGCTTGGCTGTATTTGCTTGAGATGTTTGAGAGTTGTGTTTGGAGTGTTGAGATTTGAGTTTGAAGACTTGATACTTGGTCTTGCGATTGTGTCTTAAATGAGGTATAGTTCGAGTTTAAGTTACTGTATAGGTTAGCTACATGAATGTATGCTAATGCAAACAAGACCAACATAACGATAATGATCGATGCCGATATACGATAATGCCTTAAAAAGTGAGAAACATTGTTAGATTTTGGACTGTCTGCTTTGGCCATACCTAACAATCACAGAGTTAGTTTTTATAGTTTTCGGCATTTTGCTCCGCGTGCACACCTGCGCCCTAAAGTGCGTGCACGTGTGTAGTCTAAAGTGCAAAGTGCGGTATGAGAATTAAGCGTAAGCGTATTGAATTTTGTTTTTGCGAGGGTGCTTCTTCTTTATTAGTTTTTTCTCCAAAGTTCGTGCTTCTCTGGTACTATCTGTATGTTCTGTCGTAAAAGTCCGGTATCCCTCACCTTCATGTTCAGTTAGCCTTCTGTTAAGGTCGTTTGTTGAACCAATATAAGTGGGTGTTTTTGCACTCTTTGAATAGAGATTATAGACCCCAGGCTCTTCCTTAACCTCGTCTATGTTCTCCTCTGTAAGTTTCCGTTTCTGTCTTTCCATGTGTTTATTTAGGTGTAAAAGTATAAAATTCTTTCCTCTAAATCCTGTTTTTGTCCGTTTTAGCCCTAGCCCCCTAAGCGTGCCCGAAAAAGCGTTCATGATGATGTACCGCACGTTTTGCTAGTTTCAAGCCCCCCTTTTCTTGGTAAAGCCTCTTTTCTGTAGATGTACTGGCATATTCTCACGTCCTCTTCACTCCAGTCCAAAGTATTTCACCAAGCAGTTCATTAGGAAAAATCCCAATACAGGGTCTCTCCCCTATAAGTTTAATCCAATGTGTATCCCCTTCGCTGAAAAATCGCTCTACACTCTTTCTTACATCCATGTCTTCCAGCTTAAGCTTTCTACAAAAGATGTCCACCTTCCTAGTTTCACCTTCACTAGCACCGCATTCCTTGCAATATCCAAATTTTTTCAACCCAGATTTAGTTTTGAGTGGTCTGGGTCCAGTTTCATGAGCCAACCCCTCCGTAAAAAACGCTATTATATCAAAATCGTGTATTCCCGGGGCTTGATTAGGCGTTCCATTTACAGAATTTAGGTAATGCCTAGCCCCATTTTGTGATAAAACCACACAACCTAGAGAGGCTACCGGTTTATTTTGCTCGTTTAGCCTTTCGATTACCTTATCCGCTAACTGTTTTAGATCGTCTTTAGTTAATGGTTCATATGACCTATCCGAGCAGCTACTCATTTAGTCCCCCTTAGTCATATTTGCTCTACTTAACCTTATAAGCCCCCCCCTTTTCTTGGTAAAACTTCTTTGGCAGCCCGAAAGAAGTTTTTGCGGAGGCGAGCCCCACCTGGTGGAGGGAGGGGGTGTCGCACACCCCTCCCGACACCGTGCTGGGCGAGCAAGAGGGACACGGTAGCCTGGAGCGCAGCGGAAGGCTAATTTTCCAGCAGAAAATAGGGTTCCTCTTGCTCGCGGAGCGAAGCCGACGCATTCTTGGCTGACCTTCTTCCCAAGAAGGTCGAAGCGAGGCGCAAGAGGGGGGAGCGCAGCGAGGGTGAATTGCGCCGGAGCTTCCGCAGTCAGCACCTAGAGCTTTCAAGCACCTTCTGGGTTCCCATGCCCTTTGCCCGGCGGTCTAGCTCCTGGGCTATCCGCTCCTTGAAGAAGTCGATGACAGCCTTAAGCCCGGTGTCGGCAACGGCCTCCGGCTGGTCTATGAAGAAGGCGAGGGCCTCGGCGTAGGCCTCGATCCTGGCTGTTCTGTCTTCAAGTTGAGCCATCGCGCACCGCCTCAGCCTTCCGGTAATCATCGAGCACCTTGCGGATCAGCGTGGCCTTCTTGTAGCCCTGGCCTGCCTTTGCGTCGAGCCATGAGGCGAGCTCGTCGGTGACGTATACCCCGATCTGGCGGTATTTCATGATCTCGCCTAAGCCTTCACGACGTACCTGTTGTTTTTGTCCCTGATTATGGTCAGAGCCATGTTTCCGGCCTTTAGCTGGCGTATAAGCTCCGGCACTGCCCTGTTGCCCTTGGCGAGGGAGAATAGTCTTCGCCCTGAGCCGTTTGCGGTTTCCTCAAGCTCAAAGTCGAGCTTGTCCGATTCCCATGCGTCCGAGCCGTTTCCTCCAGTTGCGTGGCGTTCGTATATGTTGCCTGTGAAGCTGAGCCTTGCCTTGCTTCCTGCCGACACCATCACGAAGCGGCCAGCCTTCCGAGCCTGCTCTGCCTGCATCTCTGCCTCTTCGAGGCTTATCTGTTTTCCTTCATAGTCATTTTCCATCCTTCCACCTTTTACTTAACTATATGTAATTATACTTAGGTATATATTTAAAGTAGTAGGAATTAGCGGAAGTGCAACTATATTGAATATTTAGGTCTAACCTCTCCGAAAAGATTATTTGTAAAACTTTTCGTAAAAAGGTTTCGCAATTAGGTAACCCGTAACTCTATGCCACGCCAGCTCGTGCGTTAGCAACGCAACTTACGTGGTCTAGTCTACCGCACCAATGTTCTGCGAGCCCCACAGCAGTGACTTTTATCTAGATTTTTACATTTCTTTCTTCTTTTATGATGCGATTTATTTTCTTAGCCTGAAAAGCCGCATTTCCTTTAATATCATGTTCCCATAGTTCAACTACTTTCCATCCGAGCCGTTCTAATTTTGCCTTTACTACTTTCCTTCTTTTTATGTTTCTTGTTATCTTTTTCTGCCAATAGCCTCTTTTTGGAATTATTCCTTTATTCTTCCAATTGTATCCATGCCAAAAATCTCCATCCACAAAAACAGCAACTTTTCTTTTTGTAAATACTACATCTGGCTTACCAGGCAGGCTGTTAAGATGTATTCTATATCCCCGAATTCCTAATTCCCACATTGCTTTTCTTAATTTCATTTCTGGAATGGTATTTACTGACCGAATCCTAGCCATTATTTGGCTCCTATCCACTCTCTCACGTTATTTGCCTTATTGCTGGCTCGTATGTTCCGGTCTTTTTATAAAATTGTTTCATGTCTGACATGATCTTCCTTGCGATTGCTTCTGCAAGCTTCACTGGTACAGCATTGCCCACCATCTTATAGCCATCAGCTAAATTTTTGTAGTAAAATATAAATGAATCAGGAAATGTTTGAATTCGTGCGGCTTCTCTTACAGAAAGACGCCTATAATTTGGTTCGCTAGAGTCAAACACCCACTTATTTTCCTTCTGTTTCTTCATCTTTGTTGAATTTGGATGTAGTGGCGCATGCCTCCCGCCTGCTTGAATCGTAAATGATTGCTCATTCCAATTTTTCAATCTGTTTCTTGACATATATATAGTCGAAAAACTGCCTACCATATACTCATGATTAGGTATGGTTAGGTTGACATTTGCATGACTCTTTAACTGGCCCGGGGTTGCCTCTGGCAAATCCCCTATTGCTTCCTTTAGAGTTTGCCATTTCTCCCTTGGATGCGTTGGCTCTGGAAATTCAAACTTAATGCCGATATCCTTTCTATAGCCAACGATTATTACGCGCTTTCGTTCCTGTGGCACACCATAGTCCCTTGCATCAAGCAGCTTATAACCTATGTTGTAACCGGTAGCTTCAAACTCCTTAAGAATGTCATGAAATGCTTTTATGTGCGTACTTGATACTATTCCAGGTACATTTTCTGCAACAAAAAATAGAGGCTGTTTATCCTTTAGTATTCTTATATATTGATAGAATAGTTGTCCTCGATTATCCTTTATTCCTAACATCTTGCCAGCAAGGCTCCAACTTTGGCACGGCGGTCCACCTATTATGCCCTCTACATTAGGCAACTCCTCAGATTTTATATCAACTATAGATCTACCATCTATCTTATGGTCAAAATTCTTCTCATATGTTTCCCACACTGTTTTATCATTGTCATTTGCAAAGATAATATTAAAACCAGCATTCTGGAAACCTAAGTCTAATCCGCCGCAACCTGAAAATAGTGATATTAAGTTATATTTCATGAATTATCCCCAACATATTTTACTAATACTGCATCTAGCCTTTGTGCAGTATTGTCAGGATTTATTATTTTCACATTCTTAATCTCAGCGTATTCCTTCAACTGCTTTAAGGCTTCTGGCGTTTCCTTGGATAAGCTCTCAAACTCTTGCTTTTTTGCCATAGCAAGTAAGGTAAACCCAGTGCCAAGCGAGTAATCTTTTATGCCCTCTTCTCGGAATATCTTTAAAGGGTTCTTTATGTCCCACATTCCACGTATTCTCAAATACGTTACTTTAAGAGGGTCTACCGCATTTACTCTTCCTATCTCATTTCCTTCAACAGATACATTGGCGATTCCTAAGCCCTCCAAGCTGTCTTTTATTGGCTCTACAACCTTACTGTAGTGCTCCTCGCTTGCTACAAAGCAATCGCCATACACTAACTGCAAGGACCTTACAACCTTGGTGCTTGACACTACGCCAATTGCATATATCACTTTTCTTTCTTTCCACTTTTCTGCAATTCTTGCGCTTTCCAATATTCTTGTATCATCTACTTTTAATTTTTGCCTTGGCGGGGAGCTATTCAAAGCTAAGGATGCTTCTGGATTGGCTTCGTGCTTCTTGACCTCTATTGCAGGTCTGCTATCACGCATCATCAAGTCTGGCGAAAAATTTTGCGAGCCTAAGTAACAAAAGGTCTTCTCCTTGAGTTTTTGTCTTATCGTTGGGTCATTAACAGATAGACCATTTGAAAAGGCAACCGCAACAAAGTCCTCAAGATAGGTTCCAACCGTATTTATTCTTATGCCATAATCCGCCTTATCTGACTTAAAGAGCTGCTTGCTCTTCGAAGCTTTTATTATCTCGACCATAGCGGTAATAATGTTTGCCATCAACACCACATCCATAATGAATCTTAGATTATTAAAGCCCACCTGTTCACTTTTTCTTTTACCCAGAAACAGTTGGCTATTTGTATAGAGTTGCCTCCCACAGTTTTCATACTTCCCTTATTAACTTTATTTATTATAATGCTTCTTCTTGGCTTGCATTAGGAGGTAGCTGTGTACTACCTCCTCTATGACCTTTGGGTCTTTCAGTGCCTCCGCTATCGCCTCCTTCATCGTGCCTTCGTGCTTCATAGCTTCAAAAGCCGTGGCTACATCCAACGCCCTCCCGCACCGCGAACAGAAGACCGAATTTTCTGAATTCGAATAGTTACACACTCTGCACTCTGTTATTCTGGCCCGTAGTTTTGCACCGTCTCCTTCCTGCATGTCTACTCCGTAAGCCTTCCTTATCTCTATATCATTTTGGTTTGGGCTCATGTGTTGGTATACCTGATGCATGTTAGTACCAGGAATCCATCCTGCCACGTTTTCGAGGGTTGCGTTGCTTACTTTTGACGCCATCATGCTAAGCCAACGATGCCGAAATGCATATGGAAACACCCTTTTGGGATCAATTCCAGCCCTGATGGCGACTTTGTGCAGCATCGCGCGAAGACCGGCGTATGTTAAGGGCTTTTTATCCTTATTCCAGACTTCATGCAAAAATAGTGGGTCTTCTGGTTTTAATCCCTTATTGGATTTTAGATACTGTACCGCAAATGGAATAGAATTAACTAAAGGTATCCGTCTTGTCCCTGTCTTAGTGTCCTCGGGAATTATCAGGTATGCAGGGTTGCTTTCTATGTATAAGTGCTTCCTCTGAAGCCTAAGAATTTCATGCGTTCTTAGCGGGGCATCAGCCATCAGCGCGATCAAAAATGCGTCTCTGGGATTTAGGGTATTATCGAGTAATTTGGAAATCTCATTCTCATTGAGCAAGTCGCTATATGTGAGGCGTTCCTTGCCTTTCTTTTCCATAGTGGAGACAAACGCGACCTCTTTTGGGACAAAAAGCCCCCCGTCGCCGTTGAAATGCTTATATACCGCCTTCAAGCACACCCTTATTTTTGTCTTGGTGGCTTCCCCCAACGGCAGGTTGTTGATATTGATAACACACTCTTCAAGCTGTGGCCTTGTCGCTTTTAGCAAAGGCAGCTTCTTGCTCGGCAGGCACCGTATCAACTTCTCGTAGGTGTACACATAGCGCATTTTGGTGCGAGGCTTCGACTGCTTCGCGTCCAGATACCTTAGAAATTCAAGAATAGGCCTTTTGTTTTCCGGTATGATGTCTTTGGCCTCAGTTATCTTTGCCAGGGCATTTTCATAGATTCTTTGGTAGCTTTTATCATATCTAAGCACTTCGAGCTCCATAATCGTATTTATGATGTAGCCTTTATAATACCTCTCCTTTGTGCTTTGAACCTACAAGTATGCGCCGGGGTAGGGATTTGAACCCTAACTTCCTTGCGGAAACCAGATCTCGAGTTTCGCCTGTATATTACAACTGGCGCGATACCGGATTCTGCCACCCCGGCACAGGAGTACTATTATCAAACGCATTTATTATATAATATCTACTGGGCCGGCCCTGCTGGCCGCTTGGAGTCTTCCTTGTTGCCAGTTCCAGCATGGCAAACCAAACGGACCAGAAAGGCTAATAAACAAAGGGTACAGATTATAAATCAAATCGCTAGGATGAGATGCAGATGAATAACTTCCTCAAGGACTATAGGGTTCGACTTCTGTCCATAGCGCTATTCTCAATACTGACGGCGATGGGCCTGCTCTTTTCCGTCTACCTATTCATGGACTCCGTGTCCCCGTACACCTACATCGTCGCCTCGCTCTTCCTGGTCCTAACGCTCATATCCGGATTCTTCAACATAACCACGTCCTACTGGTACTACCGCTCGTACTTCTACGACGACTACCTGGCGAAGATAAAGAAGACGCTGAAACCTGTCAGGAGATTTCCCAGCGTCGCGATCGCGATGCCCGTATTCAACGAGGATCCCGCCATTGTCGAGAAGAATATGCTGCGTATGCGTGAGATGAGCTACCCGAAGTCCAGGCTGAAATACTACCTGCTCGACGACTCCACCGATGCCGCAATAGCAAGCGAGCTGCGGCGCTTCTGCACCGCAAACAATGTGGTATACCTGCACAGGACAGAAAGGAAGGGCTTCAAGGCCGGCGCCCTGAACAACATGCTCAAGCACTCGAATGAGGAGTTCGTGGCCATCTTCGACTACGATGAGTATCTCACGGACCCGAACTTCATAATGGACACCCTGCCCTACTTCGGTGACAAGAGGATGTCCTACGTGCAGACGGAGAAGAGTTACTCAAAGGGCACCCTCTTCTCGGACAGCATAAACCTCTTCGACGCGTTCTTCTTCAGGTTCATACAGCCCGCAAGGGCGCTCAACAACACGGCCATCTTCTCAGGGTCGTGCGGAATAATAAAGCGCTCCGCGCTCGACGTTATAGGCGGATTCCCTGAGTACATAATAGAGGACACGTTCTTCAGCTTCGAGTCGGACATGAACGAGTACAAGAGCCTCTACCTGCCGAAGATCTACGCGCTCGGAAAGCCGATAAAGAAGTTCAGCGAGCTCGCCAAGCAGCAGTGGAGGTACAACTACGGTGACACGCAGTTCCTGAAGTACTTCGTCTCGAGCAGCAAGGGCGGCGACAGGAAGACCCTCTCCCGCACCTCGACGATCGACTACATAAGCCACGGATTCGGGCTCAACTACATCTCCGGGATCCTGCTCCTATTCACGATCGCATCGATACTCATAGTCTTCTCTTCGTTCCCGATAGCCCACCTCTCGCTGAGCAGCATCCTGATAACGAAGAACATCAACCTGCAGCTCGAGATCCTCGGGTTCAGCGTCTTCTTCATCTCCCTGATAATGCCTATAATGCTGACAAAGGTCTACTTCAACTCGGCGAAGAGGGGCCTCATGGTCTTCATAATCAACTTCGCCCTATCGTTCGTTAGGACCAAGGCCGGGATCAGCGCCTTCCTCAACCTCAGCCCGAAGCTCAAGTGGGCCAGGCCGAAGGGCGGCCAGAAGTGGGACATAATCCATGCGATCAAGAACTCCACACTGGAGATAATCTTCGCTGCCATGCTGCTCATACTGGGGGCGAGCGCTCTGATAGTGGACAACTTCTTCGGAGGGATCTGGCTTCTCTGGTACGGCGTGCTCTACAGCTCCACGTTCTACTTCTTCTACAAGTATGGTTAGTCGATGATATACTTCAAGGGCCACGAGACGGACAAGGGAACGATCATCGCGATGTGCGACGAGGAGCTGCTCGGCAGGGTGCTCAAGGAGGGAAAGAGGGAGCTCGACCTGGAGAAGTATTCCGGATTCTACAACGAGGAGCTGATAACCGAGCAGGAGGCGAAGAGCAGGATCAAGGACGACCTCTACACCGCGAACGTCGTGGGGAAGAGATCAGTGCAGATATTCATAGAGAAGGGGCTGGCGCAGAAGTCGGACGTGATGACCATACAGAAGGTCCCGTTCATCCAGATCTTCAAGATGGTCTGAAAAGTTAGGGCTTACTCCCATCCTCAAGTGACCGGCTCACGCTAACATCTGCACATTCCTGACGCAGGATTATATCCTTCCCAATCCTCTCCTTACTGATCTGAAAGGATTGTCGGTCAGTGACGAACCTGTGCTGATAGCCCTTGCTTCCTTGGCTGCTTGGAAGCTCTCGAACATCGCCCTAATATTCTGGGCTTTCTGGTCCTCAGCTTTCTTCTCAACCGGCTTGGGTGTGTCTAACCCTTCTGATATTTGCCTTTCCATGATGTCGCCTGTTCAAAAAACTAATTTACAATAGGAGGTGTTGCATATTTAAACGTTAGCTCCAGATCGTTCACTGCCGAATGCTTAACTGTCGTTTACCCTGAGAGTGAAGTAGACCACGCAGTAGTTGTACGACAATCCGCAGCTTATGTTGCCGTCAAGGAGGTAGAGCGGGCACGCCTCGGAGCGGTTGTGATAGACCATTCCGTACTGCAACCACACCGACTCGGAGTAATTCCTGTTGATGCATATGTACTGGTCGGGCACGTTGTTGTTGCAGAAGTTTATCAGGTGCTTCTCGCACTGCGATGCCGAGGCAGCGTAGAATGCCGTGCTGTTGAGCGAGAATCCATTCCGGGCTGAGTTGTTGAGTTCCTGGGTCAGGTTTACAGCAAGCGATGTCACGTTGGCAAATCCTGTTCCGCCGGTCCCAGCGGTCTGCAATATGGTGGTAGTGGCAGACTCTGCAGACACGCGCAGGTATGTAAAGGGGATATAGAGCGCTATCACTGTCATTATGCATGCAACAACAATTGTCGCAGATGTATTCATGAGCATCACGCCATTTACAATTACAGAATGCATAGCAGAAAGCCCACCTCTTTTAAAGGTGGGATGAATGCGAACATTTATTAATATTCGTTGTGTATATATTGTGTATGAGACAAAGAACAAATATTCAAATAGAACGGGCAACCC
>JAJYXH010000008.1 GCA_021791075.1 Microcaldota archaeon | reverse complement strand
ACAAAAGGGCGTTTGGCTGGAAAATATGGCAGAAAAGGGATGATAGAATAGGCACTGCAATAGACTGCATCGTTGCTTTGCATAACCTTTTCAGAATGGGCTGTGATTGAATTTTGTCCCAAAGCCAGTTTGCACGATAGTTTTAAATATCTGAATTGCCACAGGTTAATTGGGGGTGGAACATGGGGGAATATGTGTTCTCCTGTGCCTGCGGATACGAGGCTCAGCACTCGAGCATGAAGGAAGTGCTCAAGCTTGCTGAAAAGCACAGCCTTGGTTGCAGCATGGCATGGGACATGGACGTGCAGAGCATCGAAGCTAGTATCGGAGTCTGAGCGCAGCTTGGGAAGGATCTGCGGTCTCGCGGATAGCATGCTTGCCTGATACCACGGGCAGGTGATGACGGTTGATGCGACCGGCAAACCGGCTTGCACCGACCTGCCAGGCTCGCTTGCGGCCGTCCGGCCTACTCTGGTCTCGTTTAGATAAATTTAAATATCCGCTCAGACAAGTATATTGCACCGGCTTTTACCGCAAATTCTTTGCTTAAGTCGTATAATTCATTTAGTGATTTGAATGAAACTAAGACCCGCCAGAGCAGTCAGGAGCATAAGGAGCCAGGCATGGGCCAGGTACTCCGTCAAGAAGCCGAGGAAGAACTACATAAAGGCGCTTCCGCACACCAGTCTCCTGATATTCAAGATGGGAACAGCAAAGCCGACCTACGACCTCTACCTTACGCTCGTCTCCGACCAGGATGTACAGATAAGGTCGAACTCTCTCGAAGCAGCGAGGCAGGTCTCGAACAAGTATCTCGAGAGGGAGCTGCTCAACAACTACTTCCTGAAGCTCAGGCCTTACCCGCACAACGTGGTGAGGGAGAAGAAGAGGGCGACCGGGGCAGGAGCAGACAGAATATCCCAGGGTATGTCCCTATCGTTCGGAAGCCCGTCGTCAGTTGCTGCGCGGGTGAAGAGGGGCCAGATCGTCTTCGAGCTGAGCACCATGGCCTCCTCGAAGAACGTCGCGAGGGAGGCACTGAGCAGGGCCGCGAAGAAGATGTCCGGAACATACACGATAACGATCACGAACGTGAAGCCCGGGGAGAAGGTCCAGCAACAGCAGGCAAAGCCCATTCCAACATGATCTCCTGGTACTACTATGGAGAAGATATCGGCATTGGATGAGATCGTTGACAGAAGGATGATCTACTATCCGGCCTTCAGCATCTACAAGGAGATAGCCGGATTCTACGACTTCGGGCCGGTGGGGATGAGGATAAGGAGGAATATAGAGAGGGAGTGGAGGGACCTCTTTGTCGAGACGATCGGAGCGCTGGAGATAGAGAGCGCGAATATACTCTCCGAGGACGTCCTGAAGGCGAGCGGACACGTTGCGGCATTCACGGATCCGGTTGCGACGTGCAGCCAGTGCAACACGCCTTACAGGATAGACAAGCTCCTCGAGGAGTTCTACGAGAACAAGGGCGACAGGAAGAGCGCCAGCGAGGTAAAGAAGCTCGGCATAGAGCAGATGGAGCAGAGGATAGAGGAGAACAGGATCTTCTGCCCCAAGTGCAAGGGCAAGCTCTCCAAGATAGAGAAGTTCAATCTCATGCTAAAGACGAAGATAGGACAGGGAGAGACGGTAGGGTACATGAGGCCCGAGACGGCGCAGTCGATCTTCCTCGATTTCAGGAACCTCTTCAGGTCGTTCGGACTGAAGCTCCCCGCGGTCATCTGCCAGATGGGAAGGGCCTACAGGAACGAGATCTCGGCGAGGCAGCACCTGGTCAGGATGAGGGAGTTCACGCAGATGGACACCGAGATCTTCTTCGATCCGGAAGGGGAGCAGAAGGGGCTCGGATACCTGAAGATCGAGGGCGTACTAAACACGAAGGTAAGGTTCGTAGCGGCAGGGGAGGAGAAGGAGACCGAGGAGAGCCTGAAGAGCCTGCTCGACAACTCCAAGATACCGAACGCATACTTTGCATTCCTTATCTATCTCGAGGACCAGCTTCTCGCGAGGATGGGGATTCCAAGGGAGAAGTACAGGTTCAGGCAGCTCGAGAAGGAGGAGCTTCCGCACTACTCGAAGGGCAACGTAGACCTGGAGATAGAGACCCACTACGGTTACATCGAAGCGGCGGGGAACGCGCATCGGGGAGACTTCGACCTCTCCAATCACTCGAAGAACTCGACCACGGATCTCAGCGTGGTCAGCAACGAGAAGAAGGTCATGCCGCAGATAGTCGAGGCTACGCTCGGCATGGACAGGCTCTTCTTCTCACTGCTCGACAACTCCGTGGCTGAGGACGGGAGGGAGTGGAAGTGGCTCAGGCTCAACGAGCGCATGGCCCCTTACCGCTACGCGGTCTTCCCGCTCCAGAAGGACGAGAAGCTCGTGGAGAAGGCTAGGGAGCTCCAGAAGAGGATGATCGAGAAGGGCATTCCCAGCTACTACTCGGACACGGCGAACATAGGCAAGAGGTACGCTAAGGCCGACGAGATCGGGGTGCCGGGATGCATAACGATAGACTTCCAGACGCTTGAGGACGGCACGGTCACGATAAGGAGCAGAGACACGACCAAGCAGGAGCGGAAGAAGATCGATGATCTGCTATGATCGTCGTGAAGGACTTCAGCCTCGGCCTGACGGCGATGAGCGGCCAGCCGCTGAACTTCTACGCCGACTATCGCGTCAAGGACGGAAGGGAGCTGCTCACATATTCTACAAATAAAGGCAGGGTCACCGCTATGGCGCTTGGCAGCGGCGAGAGGAGTCATCTCTCATACTCTTACGAGGGCGGTTACACCGAGAGCTCGATAAAGCATGAGATGATAAGGAGGTTCGGGCTCAGGGACGACATGGAGAAGATCTACAAACGGATAGACACTGACAGGCACATGGAAGCGGCGATAGACGAGCTCAGGGGCCTCAGGATAACGGAGAACGACCCATGGGAGGCGACCCTCTGCTTCGTGATCTCACAGTTCAACAACATAAAGAGGATCCGGGGCATAATAGGAAGGCTCACCGAGAGGTTCGGCGATGAGATGGAGATGGGGGATGAGACGGTAAGGTCGTTCCCGAGGCCTGAGACCCTTGCGAATGCGCCGCTTGCCTGGATAAGGAGCTGCGGCACCGGATTCAGGGACAAGTACATAAGGAAGGTCGCCCAGGAGTGCACCTCAAGGGTGGACCTGGACGAGATCGGGGACCTTGACTATGATAAGGCAAAGGAGAGGCTGACGGGCTTGTACGGAATAGGCGACAAGGTCGCCGACTGCATACTCCTCTTCGGGTACAAGAAGCTCGATGCATTTCCTGTTGACGTCTGGATTAAGCGCGTTGTGGAGACCGCATACTTCAATGGAAGAAAGAGGAGCGTAAAGCAGATCCACCGTTTCGCGGAGAGGCAATGGGGAGGTTTATCAGGATATGCCAACCAATATCTATTCCACCAGGGCAGGATAAAAAAGATCGGGAAGTGAGATCATGATCGAGGAGTGCAAGAGGATAGAGAAGAGGATAACGGAGCTCGAGGCGCAGTTCGAGAGCGTCACGGGCCTCTCGAGGAACCTGATAAGGGTTGCGGGCAAGTCTATGACAGCGATGCACACGAGGGACACGGTAACTGCCAAGAAGCTTATTGCAGGGATGGAAGTGATGGTCAAGAAGCTCAGGTCCGTGGAGAAGGGTCTGGAGCACTACTCGATGCAGGCACACCAGGAGTATGCCGAGGCGATGCTGCTATATAGTATAATCAATGGAAGAAGCATGCCGAGAATCAATGAGATAGGCGAGACCGAGATACCGTACCTACTGGGCATGATGGACGTTGTCGGGGAGCTGAAGAGGGAGGCCTTCGAGGAGATGCGGAAGGGCAACCTCGAGGAGGCGGACAGGTACTACAGGACCATGCTGGAGATCTACGATTCGACAGTCCACTTCCGTTTCGCGAGCTCCCTGGTTCCTGACTTCAGGAGGAAGCAGGATGTCGCAAGGATACAGATAGAGAGCACGATAAGCGAGCTCGTCTCCCTCGAGGACAGAGGCCGAGGTGCCTATCAGTAGTATTTAAATAGATATACGTTTTATTAGAGAGTAAGAAAAAGGTAGGTATGAATGAATGG
>JAJYXH010000044.1 GCA_021791075.1 Microcaldota archaeon | reverse complement strand
GATATCTGCCTATTGGCATTTATTCCGAAGAGGTCTATCGAGTGCGCCTCTATGAGGTTGCTGATCATCTTATAGGTACTGACTATATCATCATCCTCGAATGGGGCAAGCAGCGCTCCGAGCTTCTCGAATTCGGAGATGAATGCCTCCGGCTCGGCCACCTTTGCTTCAAGCATCCCTATCAGCACCTCGGCCACATCTCTCACCGACTTAGCCACACGGACGGTCTCACCCAGACGTCTGAGTATCTCCGATGAGGTGTTGATCATGGCCTCGTCGATCTTCTCGTTCCGCGGATCCCTGAATGCATTGCTCAGAACGTCGATGTCAAGAGTGATCCTTCTCGTCCTACCGCCCGTTTCTACGGATGTGAACACCACCACGTCTTCCCTTAAGATCTCTACAAACGGAATGCCGCGCACCCTCATGAACTGCTCCACAGCCTCCTGGCATTCGGCATAGCCGAGATGCTTTGCCAACTCAACGGCTTCCGAGAGTTCGATGTTCGTATAGCTTCCGGCAGACAGGACCGCATTGACAACGCCTACGGAGTTTATGTTGATGGCCATTTCAAGATGGGTTACCTCAGTAGTTTCGTAGTCTTGGAACCCCCTCACCGTGCACGGGATCTTGCTCTCCGGACTGCCTCCTTTTTCAACAATAAGGTTGTACATCGCGCCGTTGCCTTCGGTGATGGCAGCAGTGATAAGAGGCAGCCTATTCCCAAACGCATCCGGCACAGTGGCGTTCGGATCGGCACCGAGTTCGAAGAGCTTCCTTACGAAGTTCAGGTCACCAATTCTCACTCCGTCAAAGGCGAAGGTCCATTCCTTGGCCTCCGCCCACTTTATTATGGATCTATCGCTCTCGATTGCTTTCAGGGCCTCGTCTACCCTCAATTCTCTTATCATCTCCCTTATGCCCCTTGCCAGGACTGCATACTGCTGTTCTCGCTGAATTGCCATTCGTATCATCGATTTATCCGGCTGGAGGGGAGGGGCATGGCAGCTTAGATGCCTGATTAGGCCCGTCCTTATCTGCAAAAAGTGCCCTTGCCACCTATTTAAATATATCCTCAATCTTGTCCTTTTGTCTTGTCCTTTGGTGC
This sequence comes from Microcaldota archaeon, assembly GCA_021791075.1. Lineage (GTDB taxonomy): Archaea > Micrarchaeota > Micrarchaeia > Micrarchaeales > CABMGC01 > JAKAVK01. The sequence continues at coordinate 24,189 of JAJYXH010000044.1, read as the reverse complement.
AGATGAGCAGATTATTATACCTGTTTTGTCAAGGTATACTGCCGATTTTATGCTCCTTGACAAGTACACCCCATTCACCCTCAACGGACTTATAGGGAACATCAGCACAATCGCAAAGCTGAATCAGTTCGGCATAGACGCGATGTCGGGGAAGCGTGTCAGGCCGATCATGATATACGGTCCCTCCGGGACGGGAAAGACTGCAGCGGCGCGCGCGATTGCTTATGGTAACGGCCTTGAGATCCTCGAACTCAACTCCAGTGACTACAGGGACTCGGAAACGTTGGAGAATAGGGTGATGCCCGCAAGCCAGACCCGCGGACTCTTCAACAAGAGGATCCTGATAATATTTGATGAGATAGATGAGCTCTCTGCCAAGTTCGACAGCGGTGCCGAGAAGATCGTGACGCAGCTGGTGAACAGGTCCAAGCAGCCGATCATCTTCACCGCGAACGACTACTGGGACAGGGACATCGCATTCCTCAGGAACCATGTGGAGAAGGCGGAGTTCAAGCGCATAGCAACCTCCGACATCGTCGATTACATGAAGAAGATAGCGCGGAAGGAGGGGAAGGTTGTAAGCGACGAGATCGTCAATGAGATAGCAAAGAGGTGCAACGGCGATGTACGCGCCGCACTCAATGACCTTGAGATGATGTTCGACGCGAAGCCTGAATTGATTGAGTCGCTCGCCATGCGGAACAGGAAGATGGAGATATTCGGCGTGCTTGACAAGATCTTCATGTCCAAGAACTTCGATCTCGCCAGATTCGCCGCGGCCAGCAGCGACGTAGAGGCCGGGATGCTGATAAACTGGGTGGATGAAAACGTGCCGAACAGGTACACATCGAAGAGTGAGATAATGGACTCCTACCAGTCAATCTCGAAGGCGAGCATGTTCTTCGAGAACGCGACCAGGTCAAACTACTACGGTTACCTGAGATACTCCTCGGTGCTCATCTCTTCCGGAGTCGCAACGGCGAATACGGGCCAGATAACTATGCTGAACAACTACAGCTTCCCAGCCAGGATACAGTACCTCAGCAAGGTCAAGAAGGGAAAGATGGCGCTCAATGAGATCGCCTTGAAGCTCTCGGTGGTGATGCACACAAGCAGGAAGGACATAATCAAGAGCGGAATACCCATGATCTACATGATGATGAAGGCAGCGGAGAAAGAGGGCGCGGGCAAGGAGCAGATAGGAGAGTTCGCTGTCCACAACCTGAATCTTGACGAGAAGGACATTGAAACGATAAACGAGTACTACAAGTTCGTGATGTAACCCCGGATGGTTTTATGTTATCTTCTGCCCTGTCTCCGGTTGTCCTGATCGTTCTTATCGCATATCTCGTATACCCCGTATGGAACGCCTACTCTTCAGGATGCAATCATGGCATGCTGAGGAAAAACAAGGTGAAGGGAGTGGTGCGGTAGGGGCCTTATCTGAGCCTTACTGTCTCTTTCGCTGCGGTCCGATTCGTGTACAGGAAGGGACTGTCGAAGATCTGGAGTGGCTGATTCCCTATCTCATCTTGCCGCAAGCTTCTTGACTTTCAGATATAGTCTTACATCCTGGTCTGAGGACTTCATTACTGAATTGATGAGCATATTTTGCTGCTGAGACCATTTCTTATTCGGGGTTTTTTTAATATATTCTGCCCACAGTCTGACAAACCTGAGCCTCTCGCCAATATCACGCCTAAACGATGCCATACTTAATCATCTCAGCTTCAACTTTTAACTCTTTCGAGAGAGTTGACATCATGTTTCTGTCGAGCTTTCCCTTGAATAGTTCATAGATATGTACTGCGTCTTCTATATCTTTCTCGCTCCCAAGCCATATTTTAAACGGTATCTGGATCTCAAGGGGCGACATGAGCAGATGCGAATTGTTCACTATGACCTCTAATGGACTATTAAGGGATATGAGATCCAACTTCTTTTTCGGGAATTTGACTTCGAAATTTGGCACGACGGTGCCTTTTTTGGCCAGCCTTATAGATAATGAGTTCTGCAGGCGATCGAAGGCATCGTCCAAGGAGTCCGAGTCGACCGACCAGTACCCGCTATCGCTTGATAGATTGAAGAAGCGCTGAAAGTCATCGTAACCGATCTTGTCGATAAAAACGTCTATATCCTCGGTAGTCCTTGACCTGCCCAAAAGTATGGATACGTAACCACTTATTATCACGTACTTGATCTTAGCCCCATTCAATAATCCGACGAAGTCCATTACGAGTTTGTCAAGGTCCGATAATGTTTTATCAAACTTTAGAACTTTGCCATTGTATTCATAGTCCATAAGACCACTTATTCCGGAACTCCTCAGAGTTCAATCTCGAGCGCGGCGGTAGGCTCCTCTATGCCGAAGTTGTTCAGGACCTGTGGATGTATCTCCCCCATGAAGCCTATGCCCTTGCCGTTGGCTACTATCTTTGCGCACCTTCCCTCTATGAAGCTCGGGTGGTTCGCCGCCTCGATCTTGCACTCTACCCCCATCTCCTTTGATACCGACTCGTACACCGCCTTTATCGTGTTGAAGTCTGATCTCGATCCCGCCGAGACCGCCGCCATATGGTAGCCCTCGATCGGCTTGCCGTTCTTCATTGTGAATGCCATGTCGAGCTCGAATGCCTCGAGCGGAGAGGGCACGTTCTGCGATGCGGCGATGTTCCTGAGCAGGGACGGCACTATCCATGTCCTCATCATCGTTATGCTCTCCGACTTCGGGTTCCTTATCCTCACCGCCGACTTCTCCACCGGCATACGCATCATCGTGAAGTTGACCTGGTCGTTCGAGAGGTAGCTGTTCATCATCTGGTCGAAGCCCAGCCCTGCCATGGCCTCGGTTATGCTCGACCTGTATATTGTGAGAGTATCCAGCCCGCCAGAATTCACCGACCTTATCGGAGCTGGCCTTATGTACTCGTATCCGTACGCGATCGCGATATCCTCGACTATATCCTGCTCGTTTATCACGTCGAACCTGTACGTTGGTACTAAGAAGTTGACTATGTTTCCCGTGTAAGAGGACTCGTAGCCCATCTTGTCCGCGAGGGAGCCAACGTTGTTCACCCCTATCTCGACTCCTATCTCATTCTCGAGCATCGAGACCGGGACCCTGACCGAGTCCGTCGAGAGTTGCGGAGTTATCACGGTCTTGTTCCTGTAGACGATCTGTACCTTCCTGACCGAGGCGCCCATGTCCATGAAGTTTGCCGCGAGCAGGTCCGCGGTCTTGTTTACCAGGTACTCCGAGATTCCCGTCACGTCAACCAGGAGGTTCTTCGTCTCCTTTGTAACCTTTGTTCTTTCCGAATTTATTATCGGTATCAGCGCCAGGGCCCCCTTCTCGTCCTTCAGCACCGGGAATCTCTTCGCGCCAGACTTTGGAATCGTCTCGGCATATCTTCTTCCCTTCTCCGTCTTCTCGATTATATCCGAGTATGCCATCTCACCTGTGCCGCTGAGCGGAACGAACTTCTCGTTCTTGTAGGCGTCATATCGCAGCGGCGCAGATACCTCATCCAGGTTGTGAAGCCCTATCGCAATCTTCTTTCTCTGCCTGCCGTACGTCTCCGTGAACTTGTCCGTCGCATTGAGAAGGTTCGCGAGCGAGACCTCGTCGAACTTCAGGCCTGTCACCGCTAGCGATGCGATGTACGGCCTTGTCTTCCTTACTCCAGCCCCCACCACAATCTCAAGAAGCGGGGCCTCCTCGGTTATCTGATAATGGAACCTCTTGCTCTTGTGCGAGAAGTGGTTGATCGCCCTTGCGAGACCCACGGCCCCGAGAAGGTCGGGCCTGTTCGAGGTTATCTCTATGCTTATCTCCTTCTCGTCCATCGACTCGACGTTGAATCCGAGCTTCGAGATCCTCTCCGCGAGCTTCTCGTCGCCCAGGTCCGGCTCCGTGAGCCTCTTAAGGTACCTCTTGTCGATCGTTATAACAGGCATTCGTTCATTCCTCCTCTTCCCCTGGTCCACTCCAGGCTGTTGCCGTAGAGCTCGGTTATGCTCCTCACGTTGCATCCGGGCCTGATCTGCATGAGCCTCTCCACGGCCACTCCCCACGCAAGCACGTTCATCGTCTTCCTCCTGAATCCCGTTATCTCCTTCCTTATGAGGCCGGCTCCGCCGAACTCGATCCACTCCTTGAGTTCGTTCGAGTATGCGTAGAGCTCGACCCCTGGCTCTACGAACGGAAAGTACGCAGGCTTGAACCTTATCTCGGTGCCCAGCCAGCCATAAAGCTTGAGTATCGTGTCGAAGAGATTCGCCAGGGTAAGGTCCTTCCCTATTATTATGCCGTCGGTCATGTAGAAGTCGGCGAGGTGCCTGTAGTCTATGTTCTCGTTCCTGAAGACCTTTCCGAGGGAGAAGAACTTGAGCGGCGTCGCTATGCTCGCAGATTCCTCGCCTATCTTTGAGAAGACGTCATAGATGTAGTGCGCTGATACATTCGTAGTGTGCGTCCTGAGAACCATCTCCTTGGCAGTCTCGAGGCTCCACCTGTACCTCCATCCTTTAGTGTGCGCATTCTTTATCTGCCTGACATAGTCCTTCTCGCCGAGCTCTGCCTCGTCGATTCCGGAGAGATAGAAGGTGTCCTGTGCATCCCTTGCCGGATGATCCTGCGGCTGGAAGAGTGCATCAAAGACCCAGAATGCGGAATCTATCACCGGCCCGTGAACCTCGAGGAATCCGTTCGAGATGTACGACCTCCGTATTTTCTCCATGAGCCTGTAGAGCGGATGCAGCCTTCCTCCGACCCTTCTCTCGACAGGCACATTAACATCGTAGGGCTTGAAGCTCTTGCCCTTCCACTCGCCGCTCGCTATCATAGACTTAGTGAGAGCGCCGATGCCCTCATCGGCTCTTCCGGAAAGGTCCGCACTAATGCCCCTCTGCGTTATGCTGACATCCTTGATCCTGCTTCTCTTCCTGACCCGTATCAGGTTTCTCTTCGACAGCTCCGAGATCGCTTCGACTGAGTTCTTTGCAAGGAAGCCATATGAAGCAGGATCCTTTGAGAGCTGCCTCAGCACCTTCTCTGCGGCGATGCCTTCCTCCGTGTCCGTTACGCCCTTCTCGGAGAGCATTATGTTTCCGCCGACGATCTTGACGAGCCCGTTCTTCTTCGCCCACTGGAATCCGATCTGCTCCTCGGGTTCCTGCATCGCGCTTACCTTTACTGTCCCTTCCTTCAGCCTCTTCAGGAGCCTCGCCTCGGGGAGACCCGATGCGGCGTAATGTGCACCCTCGTCAGTCAGTATCGCCTCGGATGACTCCGTCCTGCTGACCTCGACCAGCCTCTCCTTCGAGAGGTTCTCTATCGCCCAGAGCATGCCGTCCCTGCCTACGCCACTCCTTTCGGCCAGCTCGTCAAGGCTCAGCGGATGCTTCTTCCTAAGAGCCTCCAGGACCGCCTTCTCATACCTGTGCAAACATCAACACCTTCTTACTGCGCCATGAACTTGAGATAGATGTACACGACAATTATTCCTATTAGTATTACTATTATAAGGTAGATGAACGGCCTGTACGAGTCGTATACGCCCTTGAAGTAGTCGAGCACCTCTGACTGGAGCGACTGCGTTATCGTGTACGAGAAGGAGAACTTGCTCAGAGGCTCCTGTGCGTACCACGAGAGCAGGGACTGATTGCTGTACGAACCCAGAAGGTTCGGTGAAGGATAGTCCGGAAGAGGATAGACTGTGTCTACCACGGCGCCTGGCGGGAGCACTATGTTGAGTCTGGAGCCCTGGAAGAGCTGCTGACCGCTCGCCGTGTGCTCGAAGTTGAAGACGGAGTCGTTGAAGACATACCTGAACTTCCTCGGAGCGGTCTCGTTGACTGAGGTCACGTTGCTTACGACATAGCTGTATATGATGTACGCCGTGCCCCCGCTGGCGCTCTGCACGACCACGGCGCTCGGAAGCAGCGTGAAGTCGGATACGCTGCCCTGCGGGCTGAGTATGTGCTCTGTCGGAAGCTGGGACTTTATTATGTTCTGCCAGTCGCTCAGCGTTAGGTTGTATGCGGCGCGGCTGGTTGAGTATTGCTGCAAGGAGCTGTTGCTCACGAACAGGGATATCGTCTCTATGACCTTCGCATCGGTATTGCTGCCGTTCAGTATTACTGTCGTGTTCAGGAACGTGACGTTGTAGTATGCGAATGCGTTCCCCAGCGAGATAGAGGCCGTTAGAACAAACATGAGAAGCATTATCCTTTTCTTCATAACTAACAATCCGCCCTGCACAGGCGTTATCTCATCTCGGTTCATTATTTTAAAGCTTTGTGGGATGCCCAGCGTTTTGCACGGTTCCAAAATGCTAGGAGAGGTTTAAGTATTAGGAATTCCCAGTCAGAAGCGTATGATGGCAATATCTGGAGCGGCGATTCCGCGTTCAACAACTGTTGACGACAATGCCCCGCTGCTGCGGGCTCTGGGAAGCGTGGTCAGGCCTCCGACGGTGAGCGGGAGCGCACATTACCTACAGCCTGCGGGAAGCAGCTCCACGATGGATCGGGCCGAGAGGAACAATGACGTGGTCAGCAGGGATAGCACCAATTTGGGAAACGAGGCCGTGCCCAACTACGCGTCGAGGAACGACGTGATAAGCAGGGACAACGCGCTGGTGAGTACACCCAGGCCGCTGCAGAATCATGTGGTCCTGGGGGGGCAACGTGGATCTGCGCCTCTGAGCGCCCAGGAACTTGACAGATTAAGAACCTTTCCGTTCAATAGGCTTCATCCCATAATTCCTGAACGACGTTAAGTCCTTATCCTTTTCGACTGACTGTTTCAGTATGGGAAAGCCCAATAAGAGGGCGAACCCGAGGGTGGTGACCACGAGCGGAATGCTTACCGGCGGTCCTGTGCTGAAGTACATAGAGAATATGGATAAGCACCCGCAGAACAAGCTTATCCTGGTAGGATATCAGGCGGAAGGCACCCTCCGGAAGGGCGATAGAGGAAGGGGCAAAGGAGGTCAATGTAGACGGCAGGAAGGTGCATGTGAACATGAAGATCGAGAAGTATCACCTCTCTGCGCACGCTGACAGGCAGCAGCTGCTCTCCTTTGCAGGGAGGGTGAAGGGGTTCGAGAACGTCTTTGTGGTGCACGGAGAGCCGACGCGTTCAGCAGAGCTTAAGGAAGCGCTAAAGGAAAGGTACAACGCCGGGCATCCAGAACTTGCGTCAGTCCATGCGATATAAATTCATGCGCCAAATCTCTGTCCAGTTATTCCCCGTTTCTTGACGTAAGCGTAAGAAAAGTTGAGCTTGCCATCTGAATGAGGCGGCCTAAACCTGAAATGACCCGTCTCTTATTATAAACGCCAAAATAACGTTCCATTAAGGATAAATAGACTCGCCGCCATTTCCGTTGGTTCAAAGTTCTTTCATATAATCCCCAGCAGGCTCAGCAATATAACTATTAGAAGGGCTACTATGTAAATTCTCATTCCGATCATGAGGTATTTTCCCCTTTTTGTTAGCACCATGCGTTCAAGTTTCTTCTTTTTAACAAAGGTAGCCTGATCTCCTATTTCTTTGACTATCTGCCTCTTAGTAATATTGGTCATTTCCAAGTTTTGGTATGTGTTCATATTTGTCCACCCTTTACTAGCAATATTGCTAGAATGGTATTCATCGCGATTATTGCAATTATTATTGATATGACGGCAATGTTAGTGAACCTACCGTTAACTTTGTCTCCCATCAGACTTTTGTCATTCACCAGCAGATAAAGGAATATCAGAGCCGGAGGCATGAGTATCGTAGCCAATATCTGTACCAACAGCGTGAAGAATCCGAGAGGCGCGCCTGGTATTAGCACTACGAGTGCTGATCCTAATATGCTTATGAAGAAGATGAAATAGAATGCCTTTGCTTCGCCGAATTTCCTATTTAAGCTATGGGGCACATTCATTACCTCTCCATATGCCCATGCGGATGAGGATGACAATGCAAAGGCCGCTACGAAACCAGCTTCAAAAAGCCCTATTGAGAACAGCACCCCTGCATATTGCCCAAATACCTTTGAAATGGTGTTGGCAAAGTCAAGGTCAGTGTAAGAGAGCGTGTTGGTGCCATTGGAATGCAATGTGAGCGCAGTGAACATCACGATAGCTACGGATACTACGCCCATCATGACGGCACCAGTAAAGGTATCTAATTTTCCATAGAACAGGTCTTCCTTTGTGCTTCCCTTGTCCACTACTGCTGATTGCTGATAGAAGAGCATCCATGGAGCTATTGTGGTTCCTACATTGGCTATGAGAAGAAATATGAATGTGGTCAGGGAACTGCCGAGAAGTATCCCAGAGAACGAAAATGCCCTGGTTATGTCTGATAGGGTAGGATGCGCTAGAAATACTAACGGGATATATATGAGATTAAATATCGCGAATAGCAGGATTATCTTCTCTATAGTCAGATATCTTCTAATAGACAGTATGAGGAGAAGAACACATGCACTTATTAAAACGCCATATACCAAGGGCACGCCAATGAACAGCAGCCCGGCGCCCATACCTATAAACTCTGTAATCATGGTCAAAAAGTTGACTATGATTAGGTCGCCCATGGAAAAGAGTCCCCAGCCTTTCCCAAATTTACTGAAGATCATCTCCGCATGTCCACGGTGTGTCACTGCACCCAATCTAACTGTCATTTCTTGTACAACATAGGCTACAAAAATCATCAAAAGCAAAAATGGTATGAATATGCTTATTCCGTAAGTGGCGCCAGTTATAGCATATGTAATAACCCCGCCGGCATCGTTGTCTGCCAGCATCACAAGCATGCCAGGGCCCACAAGGAGAAGCACCAGGAGTATCTTGTTTATGGGGGGATTTATCAGATTTGAGGTGCTCGATCTTTCTCCGCTCCTTTACGCGGAGCACGTCCTCATACATTATGCCCCCCTTAGCCTCTGGCTTAGAAGCGCTATCAATTCCTTTAGCTTTTGCAGGATTTGGCAATATACCCATCATTACCACAGGCACAAGCTTGGTTCGTTTAATAAATTTTAAGCAGCAATATTTATATAACTAACGATGTTAATAATAGTATTAACAATGTTAATTAACGGCAAATATGGATTTTTGGTGATTTATCTTGAAAATGCAATCTTTTGGAAACATTCTGAACGCCACCCGCATCTCAATTGCAATGGAGCTAGTTAATGAATTGGGAAAATCCAACAAGGAGGTATCTGCTGCACTTGGAATTACGCCTTCAGCAGTGTCGCAGTACATTAAAGGTAAAAGAGGCGTTTCGCTCAAGAAAGACGCAAATGGGTTGAAAGGGTTTGATAATGCAATCAAGGAGGCATCCGACACAATTGGAAAATTAATTGAGATAAAAGAATATGAAAGATGCCAGGGAACAGTACTAAAAATAGCACAAGAACTTGCCGGCATTTCACTCGAAGGCAGCAAAACTGACAACATTCCAAAAGAGAAATATTCAAATGTAGAGATAAAGTCGATACTTGCTGAAAGGATAAGGAGAGAACACGATAGCGCAATGTATTTCCTAGGCTTTGCCCAGAGTAGCGGCAACCATTTTGCACGTATTCTGTTTAGGCAGATAGCTACAGACAGCCTAAGGCACGCCGATATTGTGCAGGCGCTTTTTGAACGTGTCGATAAACCACTAAGAGGAGAGCTCGGAAAAGTTTCCATAGAGGTAGTTGACAAACTTTTGGATAAGGCAAAAGAGCATAAGGAGATATCAATAAACGACATTAAGGAGCGCCTTGGCCCGGAAGCCGGCCTTTTAATCGAGTCTATAGAGATGGATGACAGAGAGCAGATCGCACTTCTAAAGAAATTTAGAAGTATTATAAAACAGGCTATTATCAAAGGAATTAGGTGACATCCTACTATGTTGATTTTACTGCAGCAGAACGCCGCAGTCAATAATGTTTCCCGGTTAATTCATGATTCACCTTGCAGTCTTTTATACTTTTATACCAAATCCATAATGTTCGTGACTATATGAAATAAGGGGCTATGGCCCCTTATGAACCTCAGGCACGAGGGGTTCCTCCCCGACTACGTCTGGGGTATCTCACCCCTCGACTCAATTGAACTGAAGCTTCATTTGCCTCACACCTTCCCTGTGTGGCATGAACGGTTCGTAAGAAACATCCTGCCTTCTGATGTAATTCTGTATGATATTCTCGCCAACGGGACCTACACTTGTTCCTGTAGGTTGGCCGCCCCAAAACTCTCTCCTCGGATATCTTTTTATGAAGTTAGGCATCTCCTTAAAGACCTTCGATGCAGAGTGCGACTTCAGAATTTGAACTACCTGATCCATTGAGAGTTTACTTGGCACGTTTATCTCCATGTGCATGTGTGCATAGTCCTCTCCGAAAGAACACTCCTTTATTTTATGTCGAACTGCATTTCTACTTCTCGAGATGCATCTGCAACTATCTTCTGTGTCCTCGGATTCTTGAATACCTTGAATCGGTACTTTGATACAAGCACAATGTGCTGAAAATTGTACACCCAGCCCAATTCCTTTTTATTCTTTGCATTCGATATGCTAACCATTTTCTCAAGTCTCCGCGACCTAACGGTCGCGTTGACAATTTTTCTACGAGAAGACGTAAATCTTTGCAGGATTAGACTTCAACCCCCAACGAGGTTGGGGGAATGCTCTAGATATTCAGATGCAGTTCCAAGGGCAGAATAGGGGCCTATTCCAGGTATGGAATCTATGAATGATGCATTTGCATTGGCATTGCACTCTGCATCTATCTCGGCGTTCAATACTTTTATCTGCATGTTTGTAGATTTTAATTGCTCTATTAACACCATCAAGGGTAATGATGCATTACTTAGGTCTACAAGTGTCTTCTTCGTAAATGACTTAAGATCAATGCCAAGTCGGTATGCCTGATCGTGGATTCTATTCTTTATGGCTGTTCTTTGTCTTACGAGAAAGTTTCTATTACTGCATAAATTTCTCTCGTCCTTTGAGTAAAAAGATTAGAAATGGTGAGCCGATAACGCTTAGAAAGAAGACGGTAAGGAAATTGAGTGCCTACTATAATCACAAATTAACAAACTTCTCTGTCAGTATTGTTATCTGAACAAAACTATAAATATGATGAAAAACAGAGTGTTTTTGATGATTTCATATGTTCACAACTAGACAAGTCCAAAGGAGAGAGATTGCTGAAGTATTCTTGTCAAATGAACGTGTAGTTGCGTCTGAGGTGCAGAGTGTAATACCAGAGGGCTACAGGCAAGCGACTCTCGAAGAGGTTACATTGAGATACATACATGATGCTAATTTTAGGGACAGATTATGGGAGGGTCCAGCTTGGATATCACAAAAAGGACTTGACACTTCAGGTCTTCATGAGATAAGTGATGATGGCAAGCATATTAGCACTACTGAAAGCATATTTTACAATGTACTAACGCCAGAACGGCGTTCTATTCATTGTGAAGGAAGCGGCCCTGTGGTCGGGTACGTCGACGACCTCCTCAACGACAGGGAGAGGGCACTGGGCTTCGACGCCGACACCAATACGTTCCATGTTGCTCGGGTGGCTTATGTGAAAGATGGCCACGAAGTGGCCACGCCGCAAGCTACACCAGGCGTAGTTATTCCAACAGTGCAGCAGTTCGATGCTGCAAAAGATGTATTTAGACCTTAACTCTTCGTAGTTTTTAACGATTAGTCTGACATGCTTAATTCCTCCTCCTAGCACCTGACGCCGCAACAAGTCAGTTAATGTTGCGGCGTGATGTATAAACAGGTGTGAATATGGATATAGCAATAGACCTCGGAAAAAGAAGGAGTTACGTTGTCATGGAAGACAACAACAAAACCGCAAAGGAAGGGTATATGGACACCACAAAGGACGGGTTCTCTACCTTCTTTGGTGAGATGGACAATCCCAAACTGATAGTGGAGGCAAGCAGCAGCAACTGGGTTGCAAACATGTTAGAAGGATATGACATAACGGTAGCGCATCCTGCAAAGGTGAGACTTATCGCTCAGTCGGTAAAGAAGACTAATTAAACTACAAAGCTTGCCGAGAAGATACGCTTATATACCTTATCTCTGATATTACTATCGAACGCGCCGCATTGGCACCGACAGTCAAAAGGTCGTCTTTTATGGCAGCAAATCTTGAGAACAAGCTACTCGCAGTGGTGAGGGTCAGGGGTACCGTTGGGGTCCGCAGGAGCATCAGGGAGACGCTCTCCAGGCTCAATCTGAAGAGGGTGAACAACATGGTCCTTCTCTACGGCACGAAGACGAACCTGGGCATGATCAAGATGTGCAACGACTTCGTCACTTACGGGGAGGTCGATTCCGATTTCATTGGAAAGGTGCTCGAGAAGAAGGGCATAAAGGCGAAGAAGGAGGATGTCTCGGCTCTCGCGGCTGGAAAGAAGTCTGCGAAGGAGATAGCCGATATGCCGATACGACTGCACCCGCCTATTCACGGATACGAGGGCATAAAGTTCTCGTACACGAACAAGGGTGCTCTCGGATACCGTGGAGCGGCGATAAGCAAGCTGATCGCGAGAATGACATGAGAGGGTAATGTTTATGGTCGTAAGGATAGTAAGAAGGGCAAGAAAGTACCTCGGAACCAGGAGATGGGGCGGAGGGAACATAAAGAACAGGAGAGGATCCGGAAGCAGGGGAGGGGTAGGAAAGGGAGGCAAGAAGTCCAAGTTCACCTACACAGTAAAGTACGACAAGGAGAGGATACACACCCCCGGATTCGTTCCTCCCAGAAGGGAGATTTTAATGGAGATCAACCTCGACAGGCTCTCGAACATGGCCGCAGCGGCAACTGGTGAGAAGCCGACGATAGAGCTCAGGGGATACAAGGTTCTCTCAGACGGCAGGCTCGACCGCGCGGTGGTCGTGAAGGCCACAAACTTCTCAAAGAAGGCAGAGGAGAAGATAAAGCTCGCAGGCGGCGATGCCGTAAAGCTTCAATAATTTCGGATCATCTTTTTGTAGACGCAGGATTCCATGGAGAGCCTTAACATTGCCTTTTACTCTGATTCTTATCTTCCTGCAGTCGACGGCGTGGTCAGCTCGATGCTCAACTTCAGTGGCGAGCTCGAGAGGAGGGGGCACAACGTCTACACGTTCGCGAGCAGCAGGTGGGGAAAGAAGGGGAGCGGCAGGCTCTTCCTCTATCCAGGAACGGCGCTCAAGGCCTATCCGCAGTACAGCGTTGCTCTCTTCCCTTACAACTCCTTCATGAAGCTCAACAACCTCTCGATAGACATGATACACTCACATACGCCGTTCATGATGGGATTCTCTGCGCTCATAGCGGCCAAGATGGGCAAGTATCCGCACGTAAGCACATTCCATACTCTCATAAACAACAGGAGCGTCATAGAGCAGTACTATCCAAAGAACAAGAACCTCAAGAAGTTCACCAGCAAGTACCTCTGGCTCTACACCAAGTTCTTCTACAACAGGTGCAACAGGACGATAACCCCTACGAAGACCATGGAGAGCTTCATGAACAGGCACGGGATAACGAATACCTCGATAGTCCCGAACAGCGTCGACATAAAGAGGTTCAATCCAAAGGTCGGCGGATCCGGTATCAGGAAGAGGCTCGGGATTAGAGAGAGGGAGAAGATGGTCCTCTATCTGGGCAGGACGAGCAGGGAGAAGAGGCTCGATGTGATGCTAAAGGCCTGCAAGGTGCTCTCCAAGAGGGAGAGGGGCATAAAGTTTGTGATAGGCGGGACCGGACCTGCGGAGCAGCACTACAAGAGCCTCGCGAGGAAGCTCGGCATAGAGAGAAACGTCTCGTTCCTGGGATTTGTAGACAACAAGACGCTGCCGCACCTCTATGCGGCTGCTGACGCGTTCTGCATGCCCTCCACGTTTGAGACCCAGGGGGTGGTCTGCCTGGAGGCGATGGCCTCTGGAAAACCGGTAGTGGGAGCGGACTTCATGGCCCTTAGGGAGCTGATAAGGAGCGGAAAGAACGGCGAGAAGTTCGCGCCGGGCGATTATACAGGGTGTGCCCGTATGATAGAAAAGGTTTTAAATAATTCGAGAGCTTATACAAAGGGTGCCGTATCAACAGCGGCTGAATTTTCCATAGAGAGGACCACGGACGAATTACTCGACACTTACAACGATGTCTTAAGCAACTGGGCGATTAACTGACTGAAGAGACGAAAAGCGGCATGACAGGAACTTCGACGACCACCCAGCCTGCGGCAGCTCCGACTGTACAGGCCACGCCAGGGATCGTTGCGGCTGCGCCGAGGGACAGCAAGACTGACGAGATCAGGAAGCTTATAGACGAGGAGAAGAAGAAGATACCCCCGCTGATAGACAGCATAAAAAGGTCCAGGAGGCGCCTCTCGTACAAGCTCGCCGAGAAGGTGGCAATGGAGAAGCTCGCCACAATGTCAAAGGATACGACAAGGGAGATAGGATACTTAAGGAAGAGGAAGGAGCAGCTCGAGTTCAGGATAGCGACCGAGGCCTTCTCGCTCCAGGCCGAGAAGGACCTGATAAGGAAGAAGAGTGAGATAGAGGCACAGCTCGAGGAGGCGCTCAAGAGCTTCAGGCTGAAGAGGAAGGTAGAGTACATAAACAAGGACATAGAGGAGCTCACGAAGCAGATAAACGAGATAGAGGGCAAGATCAACGAGGTCGACAGGAAGCTCGACGAGCTCTATTCCAACCTCAGGAAGATTACGGGACAGGCGAGAAGGAGGCCGAGGCCGGAGGGAGGCGGGCCGAGGAAGGCCCCTGAGGTCAAGCAGGTCGAGATAAGCCTTGCCGACATAGCAATAATAAAGGGCAAGGAGAAGAAGCAGAGTGAGAACGATAGCGGCGGTGACTGATTGAAGATCACTTTTTATGGTGCGGCAGGAGAGGTGGGAAGGAGCTGCATCGTGGTAGAGGCCAACGATACCAAGATAATGCTCGATGCCGGGATAAAGCTCGGGGCCAAGATAGAGGAGCCGATCATACCTGACGAGGAGCTCAAGGGCATAGACGGGATAGTCACGAGCCATGCGCACCTCGACCATTCTGGATACCTCCCGCACATATTCACGGCGGGATACCAGGGATATGTATACACTACAAAGCCCACGTTCGAGCTCACCAATGTGCTTATCAGCGACTACATCAGGATCTCCAATCCGGAGAACGTCAAGAAGGAGGGGCTCGCAAAGCTCGCGAGGATGAACAAGCAGGTCGAGTACCACCAGCAGTTCAAGATAAAGAACCTTGAGGTCAAGCTCGTGCCCGCGGGGCACATACTCGGGAGCGCGATGATAGAGGTCTTCGACGGCAAGGAGCGTCTCCTGTACACGGGCGACTGCAACTTCAGGTCGACGAAGCTGTTAGATCCAGGATACACGGAGTATCTCCACGCTGACACGCTGATCACAGAATCAACATATGCGGGGGACAAGGACGTATTCGAGGGGGAGAAGAAGATAGCCGATGCGATGGTGGCGAGCATAAACGATACGCTTAAGCAGGGAGGCAAGGCCATAATACCCGCATTCGCAGTGGGAAGGGCGCAGGAGTCCCTGCTGCTCCTCGACGACTACATGAGGTCGGGGATTCTCCCGAAGGTGCCGATCTACATGGACGGCATGATAGGGAAGGCGATGAGGATACACAGGCACAACGTGGTCTTCTGCAGGGACGAGCTGCAGAAGCGCATACTCCTCAACGACGACGACCCGTTCAAGAGCAAGAACTTCTACAACGTCACGACTAGGCAGCAGAGGGCGAAGATAATGGACGGGAGCGAGTCGAGCATAATCGTCACGACCAGCGGGATGATATCAGGCGGGCCGATAATGAAGTACCTGCAGACCTGCGGGAAGGATCCGGAGAACAAGCTCATCATCGTGGGATACCAGGCACATGGAACGCTGGGCAGGCAGCTGCTTGAGGGCGCGAAGGAGGTAACCATTGAGGGAAGGAAGACCAAGATAGCGATGACAGTGGAGAAGTATCACCTATCGGCACACGCTGACAGGAGGCAGCTCATGAGCCTCTTCGGGAGGGTGAAGGGCCTGAAGAACGTCCTCATCGTGCACGGCGAGCCGGGCAAGGCGAAGGAGCTCCAGGAAGGGATAAAGGACAAGTACAACGCGATAACGCCGACGCTGGGCAGCGACCACACCGTGTGAGCCGTATTATATGCTAGTATTTCCAAGCGATTATTCCGATAAACGGATTACAGAAAAGCCTTTTAAATGCCTAAAGCGACATGATACTGAAGAATCTAGGTGAAATTATGATTGATGGAGGAAACTGCTCGCCAGGTTAAAGCATATCACTCACACTACCATTAGTGTTACTCGTGTTAATATCTATTCTTTCATTTTTATGCTTTTTTGTTTAATCCCTTCCCCATAATTTGTCTGTTCATTATATCTGAGAGCTTTATACTCTTCAACTAAGATCCTATACTGATTAGTGTATGTTTTATCGAATCTTCTATAAGCAAATGATCCTATTGGAATATTCGTTATAATTAGTTTTCTAAGAGTGATTCCTTTAATCTTGCTATTTAGATAGTCTTCAGTGTTTTTAATATCAATATCATCAAACACTGGCATAACTAGCATAACTCCTACGGGCGTTCCTATTTCGCTATTTTGTATGAATTTGTTTATTATATTACCGTCTTTTATAACTTCGGATAATAAATCTGGCCGTGTTCTACTAAATCTACTTCCAAAGAATGGACTAATAAAGAATATAGCATGATATTTTATTGGAAGCATTTGCATACTGATTGTTATCCTTTTCAGGACCCCTTTTTCTCGGAGTTTATAGTAGGTGTATCTAGATGCGCCTTTTCCTATTTTATATTTATCATCTATATTACTGAAACTCGCAGTCCCGTAGTTATTTAGTTCTCGCAATAAAGTGTATTCCCTTTCTAATAAGTTCCTTTCTGAAGGCTTTTTTGTATCTCTTGTTCTATGCCAGATATTTTTCTTAAGTAACTCGAAAAACTCGCCCCTAAGAGGAATAAAATTGGCAGTATAATGGGGGGTAAGATACCAGTCTGAAGGGTATGGTGCGAATGGGCCTTCAACCCTCAATTTGAATATCAAGTAAGCCGCATCTCTGTGGTCATTTGATAAGAAGTATATTACTAAATCATATTCCCCATTAGTAAGAAGTACCAATTGTACACGTGGTTCATTTTCAAGAGCCTTGCGTATCAGATGTAAATCAGGTACTTTGTCTCTGAATTTAACAAAGGCCATATAGCCCAGATAACCGAATTTGGAAACGTCTATTTCTGCGATATATTTTATTCCATAATTCTCCTCCAGTCTCTTGATGCGTCGGTATGTAGGATGTTTGCTTAATCCCACATGTTTGCCTATAAAGTCAAGCGTAGCCCGACCGTTCATGCTAAGTATTGTGAGTATCTTAGAGTCTATCTCCACGTTTGCTTCCTCTTTAACTCGTCCCACGATTATCCTCTTCTTGTTATGAGTAGAACGACCAGTTATATTAAGTTATTGGAACAATTATGATAAATATATGGTATAATTCGCCATATTTACCTATTATAGGTCACCAATTATAACAGAAATATATATACAAAGCCGTACATAATATGTACCAAGGGAGAAGGGATCGGATGAACAATTGCATAACCCGCATTGTATCTCTTTCTATAGCTAGACTGAATCCCCAACCAACCCACATCTCTAGCTGTCAGATTCGGTCCCCTCTTTCCCCCATTTCTTCTTAAACGGTCATATTTGGTGGTATAGTGAGCATAATGAAGAGGATATTCGGTGGAAGGGAGAAGGCATACGTGGATCCGAACGCGAACAGGCCCGTCAAACTGATACCTGACGGATACAACTCCTGGAGAGTAGTCTACGCTGACTGATTTTCTGTAATTCTGAGTTTATACCTGGTGGAGATATGAATAGGAACAATATACGAAAGGTTAGCCGTGGCTATCACTACTTTTTTGTGAAGCCTGGCAGGAACGGGAACTTGCATAAGGCCGCAGCGAAGCTGATGGGAATAAGGAATGTGGAGGAGGTTGCCATAACAGAAGGCGACTATGGCTTCGTTGTCAAGGCGCACGGGGTTCAGGAGGGCGATAAGGCGGTCGTAAGGGAGATAGCGAGGGCCGTGGGAGGAAGCTCGAGGAAGGCGGTATGCCATTGCAGGTATGTCAGGAATTGATAATTGGGTGAGAATATGGAGAGACAAATGCAGAGACGCGCAGTTACTTTGGATGCTGTGCCGAATAAGGCAAGATCTCAGGATAGGATAGTGAGCTCGAGAAGGAA
Organism: Microcaldota archaeon; assembly: GCA_021791075.1. GTDB lineage: Archaea > Micrarchaeota > Micrarchaeia > Micrarchaeales > CABMGC01 > JAKAVK01. The sequence continues at coordinate 5,847 of JAJYXH010000044.1, read as the reverse complement.
TTGGTAGGCATAAGGCGGAAACTTATGAGTGTCCCTGAGATGGACAGGCACTATGCCTACAGAATGAGAATGAGTGTAGATGAGGTATTGGATGATATAAGCAATACGCTACGCACATAAATGCAAGACCGGGCATATGTAGAGGTTTCTGATGAGATGACAAGCAAGATCACTCCGTCTCTATGACGAAGTTCTTGTAGCCTTTAGCATTCTTTGGAAAGCGCTCGTCGCTCTCCGCGATCTGCTCTATCTCCCTAACATCAGGACCATGCGCTATGTCCATGTTGATCGCGTCCTTGAAGACTTCCAGGTCCTCCTCCTTTCCGTCGGCGATTATCTCAACGCTTCCGTCGCCTGCATTCTTGACCATGCCCTTTATCTTGTGCTTCTCCGCCGCTCTCTTTACAAGAGACCTGTATCCCACGCCCTGCACGAATCCATGTACCACGAAGAAAACCCTCATGCCATCACTTTTTCATCATCCTACTCTCAAGATCGTCAAGCTTACTTATATTCCTCCTGTCGAAAGCCGAGTTGCCGTACGGCTCGGAGAACCATGCGTCAAGTATCCTGCCAGCCCTGGCCTTTGATGTCAGTTCGAGGCTCATGACGAGGACGTTGGCATGGTCCCACTTCCTCGCTCCGCGTGCCTGCTTCGGATCCGTGCAGAGCGCTGCGCGCACTCCTGGAATCTTGTTTGCAACTATCGATGCACCCGTGCCTGTCCAGCAGAATAGGACTCCCTGGTCGGCCTTTCCAGAACTCACCGACTCAGCAAGCTCCCTGCTTGAGTCGACCCACTCAACCCCTTTCTTCCTCAGTGCGCCCAGCAGAATAACTTCATGACCGCGATCTTCTAACGAGGATACGACATATGCAGTAAGACCGTTTGGCTTATCAGACGATATTGCAATCCGCATGAAGACCACGGCAATATTATTATACACGTACAAATTATTTATAATGATACTTATGCACATCGATCCGCACGTACACTGCAGGGACTGGAACCAGTCGTACAAGGCCACGATAAAGTCGGTTACGGAGCTTGCGAGGAGCCAGGGAGTCGTGGCATTCATCGACATGCCGAATACGGATCCTCCTATAACCACGGAGGAGTTGGTGAACAGGAGGCTCGAGACGGCCAGGAGCGAGGGCTGCCTTGACGGATACTACCTCTACATAGGCGCTACCACCGATCCAGGCCAGATACGCGAAGCGGTGAGGATATTCGACTCCAATCTAAAGGTAGCAGGGATAAAGATGTACGCCGGAAAGTCGGTTGGGGATCTTGCAGTAACTAATCTTGAGGACCAGAGGGTGGTCTACAAGACGCTCTCCGAAGTCGGCTACAAGGGACCGCTCGCCGTGCACTGCGAGAAGGAGAGCCTCTTCAAGCCAAATCTCTGGGACATGACAAAGCCATACACGTGGGGAGCTGCGAGGCCTCGCGAGGCAGAGATAGAGTCGGTCAAGGAGCAGATAGCTCTTGCGAGGGAGTATGGTTTCAAGGGTAAGATGCACATCTGCCATATCTCAGTTCCGGAATCGGTCATGCTAGTCGACTCTGCAAGGAAGGATCTCCAGATAAGCTGCGGTGCCACGCCGCACCACCTTACGCTCTCCTCAGAGGACATGCTCACAGTGGAGCACCTCGAGTACAAGGTCAACCCCCCGATAAGGAGCCATGCCGACATGAGGGCGATGCGGAGACTGCTCAAGGAGGGGAAGATAGACGTCATAGAGACGGACCACGCGCCGCACTCGCCAGAGGAGAAGTCGTACAACGCGAACAAGACCAACGACTCTTACATGTCAGGGATACCGAGCCTGAAGAACTACAAGGCATTTCTTGACGGGCTGAAGAAGGACGGCTTCACCAACGAGCAGATAGACAGGATAACATACTCGAACGTGAAGGGGATCTTCATGAAGATAATGGAGTGAGCGCCGTCATTCGATTATCAGAAGGTCGTGTATGTACTCGGTGTAGTCGAAGAAGCCGCCGAATATCCTACTGACCTTTCCGAGCTTGCGCGTTGAGGTCCTCATGTCATTCAATTCCTCCCTGCTTACGGCTCCGATCGCTATCAGTATCGCCGGATAAAGGAGCAGCGAGAGCGCGACTCCGACTGCGAGCTCCAGGAGATACTTCAGGTCAAGTGGCTGGATGAGTAAGAAGTAGTTCATGCCGAGGTATGCGAGCGCAAGCACAAGTCCGAGTAGAATTGCGCCGGTGTAGAGCATGAGGATCCTCCTTAGATTGAATCGCATCCCGAACTTCGACCTCGCCTCACGTGCAAAGAGGAATGCCTCGAGTATGTTGCCTATGAAGAATATCGCGGCGATCATCCCCAGAACAGTGGCGTATGGGACAAGGATGAATACAAGCCCGAACTGGACTACGGCAGAGATCGCATTGACCTTGATGATTCCTATCGTGTGATTCTCTGTTATCAGAAGATAGTTCACGTAACCGCCGAATAGCCAGATTGCCGAGCCGATCACTATAAGGACAAAATAGAGTGGCGCAGTGGTGTAATTGCCGCCTATGAAGAGGTGTAGGATGGGGACCGCCATGACGCATGCGAATACCATCATCGGGAGTATTATTATCAGTTCGAGATTCATTATCTTGTGGTATATCCTGTTGATCTCCCTCTTGGGCTTCAGCTCCTTTACGGCCTCGAATATCGGGAGTAGACCGAGGCCGAAGGTTCCGTAGATCATTGCGAGCAGGGATAGGGCCTTCGATGCAGAGCCGTAGTTTCCAAGCACTGTCGGGGTCACGAAGAGTCCCAGGAAGATGAGCGCGAAGCTCGGCACACCGTAATTTAGGAAGTTCGTTATGCCCATCGGCCAGACGAAATTGAATGTCCTCCTTATCTCATCCATCGAGGGGAGGACTATCCGGGGCTTGCAGTACTTTGATATAGCCTTGTAGATGAAGTAGGCTCCCGGAACGATGCTTAACGCATATGCCAGGAATATTGCAAGGATCGATCCCATGACGCTGAAGTGCAGGATCAGCACGACGCTTAGGACGAGCTGCGCCGCGAGCATGAATACGCCGATCAGGGAGGAGAGCCAGCTGCGTGAGAGGCCGATGAGTATGTTTGTCGGCACCGCGCTTATTATCCAGACTATTACTATGCTCGCCGAGACCATGAGCAGCGTAGGGCTTGCACCCACTCCGGTGAATGTGCCCGAGACATAGCCGCTCAGGGCCAGACCTATGATTGTGAGTGTCCCTGATACGGCGAACGCTATCACGTAGCTGCTGGTTATGGCGCGCAGCATGCCCTCGTAGTTCTTCTTGAAGAGGAACTTTGGAAGCGCGTACGTCAGGTAGCCTCCGACACCGAATGCGAGGAAGGCGTTGAGCAGCGTATAGAAGCTGGTGGCAAATGTATAGACCCCGTAGTCCGAAGGCCCAAGCATCCTTGCGACGACTATGAACGTAACCGCGGTAAGTATGAATCCGATCACTTGGCCCATGAAGATCGGGTAGAGCATCTTTCCCGCACGTATTCCGACACCGTTCTCCTCCTTTCTGGCCATGTGCTATGCCATCCTTCTCTTCTCGCGAAGCTCCGTGAGATTCCGATACCCGTCCTGCTTCAGCCTCGCCACAACCCCTTTCTCTATATTCCTGAGAAGGCCTATGCCGTAGAATCCGTAAGGGGTGTACCCTTCCAGCATATCGGCCCCGGCCTTGAATGTCTCGTACGCATCGTCTCCGTCATAGATACCGCCTGTTGCCACGATAACGGAGTCTGGGAACGCAGCCCGTATTTCGCTGACGCTCCTGAGCCTGTAAGGCTTGAGGAACTTTCCGCTCCTTCCTGCCGAGGGATATCCCCAGTCCTGGGCCGGGACCTGCTCCTTAGGCACCATCTTCGTGTTGGTAGTCACGACCCCGTGTCCTCCCCCGTCCATGAACTTGCGGATAAGCGACATGCTCGCGTCCTTCTCAGCCTCCTCGTACGGCCCCAGCTTAACCAGCCTCAGCTTGTCGGGCGCATGCTGCTTCATCAGCGATGCAGACTGCTCGAATATCTCCGGGGTGCGCAGCATCTTGAGCGCGGACGTATTTGGAGAGAAGCAGTTCCATACGAATCCGTCCACGTACTGGTTCAGGCTCTTCAGCAATGTCGTGAGCTCGTCCATGGCGACATCGACCGCATTCTGCTCTGATATCGGCAGTCCGCAGATGCTCACGTAGACGGGCGCCTTGCAGTTCGATCTTCTGTATGCGATTATCCTCTCCTTGAAGTACTCGAGGCCCTTGCTGGGAAAACCCTGCGCGTTGTAGACGTCGAGTCCGTCCGGGTCGAATGCCACTCTGGGCCTCTTGTTTCCCTCCCTCGGATTCACCACGACCGTTCCCGGCTCCAGGAATCCGAAGAAGTTGGAGAGCGACTTCATCGCATCGCCGTTCTTGTCAAGTCCCGCGGCGGTTCCGAACGGTATTACGTCCTTCCCGTTTATGTTGATCCTGAGCCCGCGCCTATGCCCGAAGAAGATCGAGACCATCTTCAATGAGGACTCGTTCTGCGCCATCAGCTTCATCGTGAGCTCATGGACCAGCTCGGGATCGTCGTTCGACTTCCTGTAGAGCATCGGCCTTACGGCGCTCTTGAATAGGCCGGGATTGAACATGCCCCTGAGCATCGCGACTCTCTCCCCGATTGTCAACTCTGCCGATGAAGAATTGGTCTGCATCAAGATCACTTCTCGGAGAGCATCATCTTCAGTATTGCCATGCGCACAGGCACGCCGTACGAGGCCTGCCTGAAGTATGCCGAGTTCTTCATCGAGTCGACCTCCGGAGAGATCTCCCTGACTCTTGGCAGCGGATGCATGATCGTGACGTCATTCCTAGAGCGTGACAGGAAATTTCTGTTTATATTATAGTAGTTGGCGAACTGAAGGTACTCTGCCTTGCTCTTGAACCTCTCCTCCTGCACCCTCGTCATGTATATAACATCCGCATCAAGCGCAGCGTCTAGAGATTCGCTCATTTCAACTCTCTGGCCGTACTTCTCATTGAGTGATGAGACGATATCTGCAGGCGCCTGAAGCTGCCTTGGAGCGATGAATGTGACGTCGTTTCTGAACCTGGCGAGCGCATAAGCAAGCGAGTGGACAGTCCTCCCGTTCTTCAGGTCACCTACAATAGCGATCTTCAACCCCTGCAGCTTCCTCTTCTCCTTCCTTATCGTAAATAGGTCGAGGAGCGCCTGTGTCGGATGCTCGCCTGCACCGTCTCCGGCATTTATTATCGGCACGTCGGCGAATCCTGCCGCTTCCCTTGCCGCCCCATCCCGCGGATGGCGAAGCACGATCACGTCCGAGTAAGACGAGACGATCTTTACCGTGTCGGCAAGCGTCTCGCCCTTCATCGTGGATGACGATGATGGATCCGCGAATCCGATTATGCCTCCGCCGAGCCTCTGCATCGCGCTCTCGAAGCTCAGCCTGGTCCTTGTGCTCGGCTCGAAGAAGAGGGTCGCCATTATCATGTTCCTGAGATGGTCGGCCTTTATTCCGCTCCTGCAGACCTTCAGCATCCTTTCCGACTCTGAGAGCACCTCCTCTATCTCGTTCGTGCTTAGATCCTTGATAGAAAGCAGTCCCTTCTGGAAGACCGGGCTTCTCGAGGACATGGTATCCTACGTATATTCGGAAACGTGTTATAAAAGGCTTTCGTGGCTGTAGATTTTGGGACATAAATCCCAAATAATCACTTTTTGAGCACAACAACGTAAACGCGTTTTCCTATATACTTTCTAGGAACATCTGCCTTTGCCGACGTGCCGAAAGGCGTGACAGTTTTCTCGTATA